>NZ_QSQJ01000023.1:0-57983 GCF_003436715.1 Prevotella sp. TF12-30
AGACCGGGGCGGGGCTTAAATGATGGCAGGCGCCGGTCATCAATGAAGACCCAGAATCGGGGCTGAAAACAGGGGCTTCCGGGTAGTTGTGATTTCTAAGAACTCTTAAACACAGAACAGAGTATGATTAACTACAGTATCGTAATGCGGATTACAAATCCGCAAAGCCAAAGAGGTTAGGACGTTTTTTTAACGGCGGATTGCAAATTCGCCGAAACGCCTAACGGGTTGCAAATTTTCGGTCATTTTCATTTCCGGTATTCCCGGTCATGGTTATTCCCAGTTATTTTCATTGTATATTGCTTTTTTTTTCGTATCTTTGCAACAAATTTCGTAAAAATGAGTTATTATATAATAAATAGCTAGTTATAGGACCATAAATGAATAGGAAAATCATGAAGATAAATAAAATGAGGAAACAGTTCATCCTCTTCCTTCTGCTTGTTACGGCAGCAGGTTCAGCCTTCGCACAGACTTCCACCATGACTGATGATCAGGTGATGAGTCTGGTAGTGAGAGAGCATGAAAAAGGGTCATCAAATGCTCAGATTGTTACCAAACTGATGCAGCAGGGTGTAGATATCTCGCAGATTCGACGGGTAAGAGACAAGTATCAGCGCCAGTTGAAACAGGGCGGGGTTACTGGTACTTCCGCCCAACTGCAAGGGAAGGAAACCTCTCGTCTTCGTACCAACAATGGTAAACACCGTGAAGATTATGGTAAGGGAATCAGCGAAGAATCGAAGAACTACAGCAACTATCGCATCACTGCACAGAAGGATGATCAGTACAAGCATACTTTCGATGAGAATGACGAGGAGTATATGGATTTCCAGAACGAGATGGATGGTATCATCCCAGATACTGCGATGATGATCAAACGGCTCCTTGCTGAACGGGAAGCGAAAATCAAGAAGGTTTTCGGAAGAGATATCTTCAATAACAAAGAGTTGAGCTTCGAGCCAAATATGAATATAGCCACTCCACAGAACTATCGCTTAGGACCTGGAGATGCGGTTATCATTGACATCTATGGTGCATCACAGAAAACCATAGAAAGCACCGTTTCTCCTGATGGCGAAGTTACCATCGAAGGCTTTGGCCCTGTATCGGTGGCTGGTTTGACCGTAGCTCAGGCAAATGCCCGACTTCGCAATACGCTGGGTAGCAGGTACCGTTCGAGCAAGATAAAACTCACTGTAGGACAAACCAAGACCATTATGGTCAATGTGATGGGCGAAGTAAAAACTCCAGGCACCTATACCCTATCTGCCTTTGCCACCGTTTTCCACGCACTCTATATGGCAGGGGGCACCAACGACTTGGGTACATTGCGAAACATCAAGGTTTATCGCCATAACAAACTGGTTACCGTGGTAGATATCTATGATTACATTCTCAATGGCAAACTGACCGGCAATGTGCGTCTGGCAGATAATGATGTCATCGTTGTGGGAGCCTACGATTGTCTGGTTACGATTACCGGAAAGGTGAAGCGCCCGATGATTTATGAAATGAAGAAAAACGAGAGCGTGAACTCTCTTCTTAAATATGCTGGCGGATTCACAGGAGATGCTTACAAAAAATCAGTTCGCATCCATCGCAAGACGGGCAGAGACTATTCTGTATATAATGTAGAGGAATTCGACTTCTCCAGTTTCCATATCGACGACGGCGATTCTGTAAGCGTAGATTCCATTCTCCCCCGCTACAGCAACACCGTAGAAATCAAGGGAGCCGTCTTCCGACCTGGTATGTACAATCTAGGAGATCAGATCAACAGTGTCCGCACATTGGTAGAACACGCAGAAGGATTGACAGAGGATGCCTTTACGGCACGTGCTGTCATGCATAGAATGAAATCTGACAGATCGCTGGAAGTAATAGCTGTAGATATTGCAGGCGTGATGAATGGTACTGTGGCTGACGTTCCACTCAAGGAAAATGATGTTCTCTTTATTCCGACAAGACAGGAAAAGATTTCAGAGAGAACGCTCACCATCCGCGGAGAAGTACAATATCCGGGAATCTATCAATATGCAGAAAATGAAACGATTGAGGATTTCGTTCTGCAGGCTGGTGGATTGACCGACAAGGCTTCAACGATTAATGTTCTGGTAAGCCGAAGAGTAAATGACGCTAAAGCCACAAGACCAGACAGCATTATAGCCAAGACCTACACGCTCGCCCTGAAAGATGGTTTCGTGGTGGATGGCACTCCAGGATTCAAGCTGATGCCTTTCGATGAAGTGAGCATCCGCAAGAGCCCAGCCTATACGGAACAGCAGAACGTGATGATTGAAGGTGAAGTGATGTTTGGAGGCACCTATACCCTTGATCGCCGCAATGCCAGATTAAGCGATCTCTTCAAGAAGGCTGGAGGAAGCACAGAGCAGGCATATATCAAGGGTGCCCGTCTGATGCGTAAGGCAAACGAAGCTGAAAAAGCACGCATGGAGGCTGTTCTGAAAATGCAGAGAGAACAACAGCAGAAAAATCTTCTGCAGTTGGCTGCAAGCAGTAATAATGCCAGTGCCATTACCCAGACTGCAAAAGATACGCAGAATGCTGATCTGTTGAAGTTCAGCGTTCCTGAAGAATATCCTGTAGGCATCGACTTAGCCGAAGCGCTCAAGCATCCGGGCAGTGATGCAGATATGATTTTGCGAGAGGGTGACAGGCTGATTGTTCCACAATACAATGGAACCGTGAAAATCAATGGTTCTGTGATGTATGCAAACACAGTAGCCTATGAAAAGGGCAAGAGCATTGCCAGCTACATAGATGAAGCGGGTGGATTTGCCTCTGATGCCAACAAGAGCAAGGCTTATATTATCTATATGAATGGCAAGGTGGCTAAAGTTGGACATGGTGCCAAGGCTCAACCTGGTTGTGAGATTGTTGTTCCATCCAAGATGAAACGCAAGATGACAGTAGCTGAAACCATGAGCATGGGCAGCAGCCTTTCCAGCATCGCTGCCATGATTGCAACAATTGCCAATCTCAGCAAATAATGATAATGAAAATCCATAGAACAAAAAAAGCAGGTAACAATCTTCTGTTGCCTGCTTTTTTCTTATACTTTTTCTTATACTTTTTCTTATACTTTTTATACTTTTTCCTTGTTCTTTGATTATTATATGGATGTTTTACTGTTGCTTCAGATACTCAGCACACATCTCTGCACAGCGTTCGCCATCCACACCTGCTGAAACAATGCCACCTGCATATCCGGCACCCTCACCACATGGGAAGAGACCTTGGATACGGACATGCATCAAGGTTTCTCTGTCACGTACGATGCGGACCGGTGAAGAGGTGCGAGTCTCCATCGCAATCAGAGTAGCCTCATTGGTGAGAAAACCATGCGCATTCTTTCCAAAAGTCTTAAAGCCCTCCTGCAGGCGCTTGGAAACAAAAGATGGCATCCAGAAATGAAGCGGACTGCTGATCAAACCAGGAGCATAACTGCTCTTTGGCAAATCATAGCTTAAACGGTTGTTTACAAAATCAGCCATACGCTGTGCTGGAGCAGTTTGCTTCATATTAGCCTGCTGCCAACACTGCTTCTCTACCCTTTCCTGGAAATGCATCATAGCCAGAGGATCCTTCAATTCCTCTTCCGACTGTACAACATCTTCAGGATGTGTCTCTACCACCATACCGGAATTGCTCCAGGCGGTACCACGGTTGCTAGGACTCATACCATTCACCACCAGCTGCTCAGGACCTGTAGCAGCTGGAATCACAAAACCACCCGGGCACATACAGAAGCTATACACACCACGTCCATCTACCTGAGTTACAAAACTATACTCGGCTGCAGGAAGATACTTTCCTCTGCCATTCCTGTTGTGATACTGTATCTGATCTATGAGCTGGGAAGGATGCTCAAGTCGAACACCAACGGCAATACCCTTAGCTTCGATTTCTATTTTCGAAGAAGCCAGATAGCGATAGACATCCCGGGCACTATGACCAGTTGCAAGAATCACCGGTCCACGATAATTCTCCTCTGCACCTGTTGCCAGGTTAACAGCTTCAACCCCAATCACACGGTCACCTTCCAGGATAAACCGAGTCATCTTGGTCTGAAAATGCACCTCACCGCCACTATTGATAATTGTATTGCGCATATTCTCTATCACGCGAGGCAACTTATCTGTACCGATATGAGGATGGGCATCTGCAAGGATGTTCGTATTGGCACCATGCTGACAGAAGACATTCAGAATCTTATCCACGCTACCACGCTTCTTGCTTCGGGTATAAAGCTTACCGTCACTATACGCTCCTGCACCACCTTCACCAAAGCAATAGTTGCTCTCACTATCCACCTTCTGGGTCTTGGTGATGTTGGAAAGGTCCTTTTTACGCTCACGCACGTCCTTGCCACGCTCCAGGACAACAGGGCGATATCCCAGCTCTATCAAACGTAAGGAAGCAAAGAGACCGCCGGGTCCCTCTCCTACCACAATGACTCTCGGACGCGAACTTACATCAGGATATTCCGTATGGACATACTGATCATCCTGAGGCATTTCATTGATATAGGCACGTACCTTCAGATTCACGAAAATGGTACGTTGGCGGGCATCAATACTGCGTTTCAGTACACGCACCTTATTCAAGGTTCTTGCATCCAATCCTTTTTCTTTAGCCAGATAGCGCTTGATACCCTCTTCATTGGCTGCCTGCTCTGGCAGAATTCTAATCTGATATTCCTGAATCATTTACTTTGAAATTTGAAATTTGAACTTTATGATTAGCTTTATGAAAGTGATGAGTGAGAAGTTCATACTTCCATAGTTGCCAGCACTTCGAATGTATCTAATTGATACATTGTGAATTTACCATTCTCCATTGTAGCAAACGTTGGCACATTACCACCCTTAGGGAAGGTGATGCTACCCGTGTTGACAATGGCTTTTCCTTCATCATTGTGAGACAGTTCCCAAAGATGCGAATGGCCATAAATCATTGCATCGTAAGGACCCTTTGGCATATTCTCCTTATTGTAAATATGTCCATGTGTCAAGAGATAGCGCTTACCGTCATCTACCAGCAGAGCATAGGTTTCCATCATAGGGAAATCAAGGAGCATCTGATCTACTTCTGCATCACAATTGCCTCTGACAGCAACTATCTTGTCAGCCAGATCATTCAGTCGTTCCACAATCCCTTTAGGATCAATACCTTCTGGGATTCTGTTACGCGGACCATAGTTGATGATGTCACCCATGATACACATCATATCACACTTTTCCTTCTCGAAGAAATCGAGAACTTTTTCCAAGGCTGGCAAGCAGCCGTGAATATCTGAGAATAATAAATACTTCATTGTGCTTATCTATATCTGTTTCTGTTTCAATTTAACATCCGCAAAAGTACGCAAATTATCCGAAACCTCCAAACTTTTCGAGAAGATTTAACGCTTTTATCATATATAATAATGTATAGAAAGTATTTTAAGCTATAAAAAACTACAAAATAAGGAAAATCGCCTACATATTGCCACTTTTTTAAACTTTTCTTTGGCAGTTTGCTATAAATTTAGTACTTTTGCCCACAAGTTCTGCTTCGGCCCCGGTCGTTTCGGGGGGAGCATTACAATACCAACGCAAAATTCAATAACGTATGAAAGTATTAAAATTCGGCGGAACATCAGTTGGTTCCGTAAAAAGCATCCTCAGCTTAAAACGTATCGTTGAAAATGAGGCAAAGAAACAGAGTGTAGTGGTTGTCGTGAGCGCACTTGGCGGTATCACCGACAAACTCTTGCAAACCTCTCAGCTTGCCCTCAAGGGTGATGAATCATGGAGAGTCGAATTCGATGCCATGGTTGATCGCCACCATAAGATGATAGATACCATCATCACCGACACAGCAGATAGAGAAAATCTTTTTAAATCAGTTGATGCCCTCTTCGAACAGTTGAAGAGCATCTACTTCGGTGTGTATCTGATTCACGACCTCAGCGAGAAGACTCAGGATGCTATCGTGAGCTATGGAGAAAGACTCAGCTCGAAGATTGTTGCCACACTGATTCGTGGCGCCAAGTGGTTTGACTCACGTAACTTCATCAAGACAGCTCGCCTCAATGGCAAGGGGAAGCATACCCTCGACAGCGAGTTGACTAACAAATTGGTGAAGGATACTTTCGCTGACCTTCCTCGCATTTCTCTCGTTCCGGGTTTCATCAGCCGTGACAAAGATACAGAACGTACCACCAACCTCGGTCGTGGTGGTAGTGACTATACTGCTGCTATCATTGCAGCAGCATTGAATGCAGAAGTCCTTGAAATCTGGACTGATGTGGATGGATTCATGACAGCCGATCCACGTGTCATCAAATCAGCTTATACGATCAACGAACTGAGTTATATAGAGGCTATGGAGCTTTGCAACTTCGGTGCAAAGGTTATCTACCCTCCTACTATCTACCCGGTTTGCGTCAACAATATTCCTATCAAGGTAAAGAACACCTTTAATCCAGATGCTCCTGGTACTATCATCAAGAATAAGATAGATAGTGACCAGAAACCTATCAAGGGTATCTCTTCTATCAATGGTACTGCGCTCATCACAGTAACCGGTCTCTCCATGGTGGGTGTCATCGGTGTAAACCGCCGTATCTTTACAGCTCTTGCCAACGAGGGAATCTCTGTATTTATGGTTTCTCAGGCTTCTTCAGAGAACTCAACCTCTATCGGTGTACGTGAGCAGGATGTAGAAGAAGCAGTAAACGTATTGAACCGCGAGTTCCACAACGAGATTGCAGATGGAGCCATGTATCCTATGCATGCAGAAACCGGACTTGCTACCATTGCCATCGTGGGTGAGAACATGAAGCATGCTGCAGGTATTGCCGGTAAGCTCTTCGGTACACTGGGTAGAAGCGGTATTTCTGTCATTGCATGTGCTCAGGGTGCTTCTGAGACCAACATCTCTTTTGTTGTCAAGAGCGATTACTTGAGAAAGTCACTCAACGTATTGCACGACAGTTTCTTCCTTTCAGAATATAAGGTTCTCAACCTCTTTATCTGCGGTGTAGGTACCGTAGGTGGAAAATTGATTGAACAGATCAAAAAGCAGTCTGCAGACTTGATGGAACGCAGCAAGTTGAAGTTGAATGTTGTGGGTATTGCTTCTTCCAAGAACGCCATCTTCAACCGTGAGGGACTCGACTTGGAGAACTATCAGGCAGAACTGAAGAATTCCTTGCCTAGCACACCGGAACTCCTTCGCGATACGATCCTTGCCATGAATATCTTTAATAGCGTATTCGTAGATTGTACAGCAAGCAAGGATGTTGCAGCCTTATACCAGAGTCTTCTGGAGCATAACGTAAGTGTGATTGCTGCCAATAAGATTGCTGCTTCAAGCGAATATGAGAACTACGAGAAGCTGAAGAAGACAGCCATTCAGCGTGGTGTATTCTTCCGTTTCGAAACGAATGTGGGCGCTGGTCTTCCTATCATCGGAACCATCAACGACCTCCGAAATTCCGGAGATAAAATCCTTAAAATAGAGGCAGTTCTCTCAGGAACGCTCAACTTTATCTTTAATGCCATTTCAAGTGTTGTTCCATTCTCTGAGACAGTGAAACTGGCAAAGGAGAAGGGTTACAGTGAGCCAGATCCACGTATCGACCTCAGTGGCATGGATGTCATCAGAAAGCTTGTCATCCTCTCCCGTGAGGCTGGATATCGTGTAGAACAGGAAGATGTAGAAAAGAATCTTTTTGTACCTAACTCTTTCTTCAAGGGTAGCATTGAAGAGTTCTGGAAGAAACTGCCACAGCTCGATGCCGACTTTGAGGCTAAGCGCAAGACTCTGGATATGGAGCACAAGCGCTGGCGCTTCGTTGCCACCCTTGACAAGGGAAAGACCAGTGTAGGTCTGCAGGCTGTAGGTCCTGAGCACCCATTCTACAATCTGGAAGGTTCCAACAATATCGTATTGCTCACCACAGAGCGCTACAAGGAATACCCTATGATGATTCAGGGATATGGTGCCGGTGCCAGTGTAACTGCAGCCGGTGTCTTTGCCAACATCATGAGTATTGCCAACGTTTAATTTCGTTGTATCAATCAATAAAGGATAACAATTATGAAGCATATTATCATTTTAGGCGATGGCATGGCCGACCACCCAGTGGAAAGACTGGGTGGAAAGACCTTGCTTCAATACGCCCATACACCATATATGGATATGCTTGCCAAGAAAGGCAAGACTGGAAGACTCATTACTGTACCCGATGGTTTTCTGCCTGGTTCAGAGGTAGCCAACAGCTCTATCATGGGTTACGACCAGAATGAGGTTTACGAAGGACGCGGTCCACTGGAGGCAGCCAGCATCGGCTACGAGTTGAAGCCAACCGACCTGGCGCTTCGCTGCAACATCATCAACGTTCAGGATGGCAAGATCATTACGCACAATGGTGGTAACCTGGAGACAGAAGATGCTGATGTACTCATCAAGTATCTCAATGAAACCCTGGGAAAGGACTATCCTGATGTAGAATTCGTAACAGGTATCCAGTATCGCCATCTGCTCGTGGTGCATCATGGCAACAAGCACATAGAATGTGCTCCACCTCATGATCATCCTAACGAGAACTGGCATGAATTGCTCGTAAAACCTATCCTGCCGGAATCAGAAATAGAAGAGGGACATATCTCATGCAGCGATACTGCCGCTCTTCTGAACGAGTTGATTATCAAGAGTAAGGAACTCCTGGAAAATCATCCTTTCAATATTGAACGCAAGAAGCGTGGCGAGCGTATGGCAAACCTGATCTGGCCTTGGGGCGGTGGTTACCGTCCACACATGCTGACACTTTCACAGATGTATCCTCAAATCAAGAAGGGCTCTGTGATTTCTGCCGTTGACCTGATTCGTGGAATCGGTCATTATGCGGGTCTTCGCAACATCATCGTAGAGGGCGCTACAGGCCTTTCTGATACGAATTACGAAGGCAAGGCTGCAGCAGCTATCCAGGCCTTGAAGGATGGAGACGACTTTGTCTATGTCCATGTGGAGGCAAGTGATGAGGCAGGGCATGATGGTGATTTGGAACTGAAAATTAAGACCATCGAGAATCTTGACCAGCGCCTCATCAAGCCTATCTTCGACGAGGTTAGCACCTGGGATGAGCCAGTCTGCATCGCCGTATTGCCCGACCACCCTACTCCTGTGGAGATTCGCACCCACGTAAAGGAACCGGTTCCTTTCATCATCTACTATCCAGGTATCGAACCTGATCAGGTAGAGGAATACGATGAGGTAAGTTGTGTAAGCGGAAGCTATGGATTGCTCCAGCTGCAAGACTTCATGAAAGCCTTTATGGCAATCAATTAAATAATAACAACTTAATGATAGTATCCGAAAGCTAATTAATGATAGCGTCCGAAAGCTAATCATAAAGTTCAAAGTTCAAATCTCAAAGTTCAAAGTAAAAATGAAATATTATTCAACAAATAAAAAAGCACCGATCGCCGATTTGCACAAGGCGGTAGTTAAAGGTTTGGCAGAAGACCGTGGTCTCTATATGCCAGAAATCATCAAGAAGTTGCCACAGGACTTCTTCGACAATATCGAGAAGCTAAGCTTCCAGGAGATTGCATACAAGGTTGCTGATGCCTTCTTTGGCGAGGACGTAGATGCAGATTCTCTGAAGAAGATCGTATATGATACCTTGGCATTCGACTGCCCTGTTGTAGAGGTAGAGCCAAATATCTACTCTTTGGAGCTGTTCCATGGTCCTACACTCGCCTTCAAGGATGTAGGTGCCCGTTTTATGGCTCGCCTGCTCCAGTACTTCGTTCGTCAGGAAGGTAAAGAGGAAGTCAACGTACTCGTAGCAACATCGGGCGATACTGGTTCTGCTGTTGCCAATGGTTTCCTCGGTGTAGAGGGAATCCACGTTTACGTGCTTTATCCAAAGGGCAAGGTGAGCAAGATTCAGGAGAGCCAGTTCACTACTCTCGGTCAGAACATCACAGCCCTTGAGGTAGATGGCGTTTTCGATGACTGCCAGGCTTTGGTTAAGTCTGCGTTCATGGACGAGGAGTTGAACAAGCACATGAAGCTGACTTCTGCCAACTCTATCAATGTGGCTCGCTTCCTGCCTCAGGCATTCTACTATTTCAATGCATACGCCCGCATGAAGGAGAAGGGCTTGGCAGACAAGCTGGTCATCTGCGTGCCTAGCGGTAACTTCGGTAACATCACAGCCGGACTCTTCGGTCATGAGATGGGATTGCCTATCCACCGCTTCATCGCTGCCAACAACGCCAACGACATCTTCTACGAGTATCTGCAGACTGGCAAGTACAATCCACAGCCTAGCAAGCAGACCATCGCCAATGCCATGGACGTAGGCGACCCTTCAAACTTTGCACGCATCTACGACCTCTACAAGGGCAACCACGATGCCATCGCTGCCTACATCGGCGGTGCCACATACAAGGACGAGCAGATTGCAGACACGATGAAGAAGTGCTATAATGAAACCAAGTATGTGCTTGATCCTCACGGAGCTTGTGGCTATCAGGCATTAAAGGAGCAGTTGAAGCCAGGTGAGGTTGGCGTCTTCCTGGAGACCGCTCATCCAGCCAAGTTCAAGGAGAAGGTAGACAGCATCCTCGGAACCGACATCGAAATTCCAGCCCGTCTTGCTGAATTCATGAAGGGTGAGAAGAAGAGCATCCAGATGACCAAGGACTTCGATGCCTTCAAGAACTTCCTGATGAACGAATAGTTTTTCAGACAAATCAGAAAAAATGAAGAAAATAATCATGGGCATAGCCCTATTATCCAGTACCTTTCTGACAGTGCAGGCACAGTGCTGCCAGAAAGGTTCTTGCCATTCTGAGCAGACTTCCGGCAAGGACTGCTGCACTCAGAAAGGCCTTTACACTACATCCTATGCCGATAACCCCAAGTTGGTGAAGAAGGCAGAGAAATGGGCCAAGAAGGGAGCCTGGCGAAACGGATTCACCAAGGCAAACCCTCACGCCAGTGTCAACCTGGTAGATTTCTACCTGCAGTATCAGAAGAATCCCAAGCAATGGAAGGCGCTCTTCGAATACATCGCCAAGACCGATCTCCTGACGATTCCAAAGGGCAAGCATCAGATTCCGGGCTCTGACCTCACCGTCAGCGTAGAAGACAGCCAGAACGGACCGCTGGAGAAGCGACAGAGCGAGAGCCATTACAAGCACATCGACTTCCAGTATGTCGTAAAGGGCGTGGAGCGATTCGGCATCATCGACCATCTTACCAGCAAGCCCAACTGCCAGTATCGCCCAGACGTGATTCATTATGATTACGACCAGTCGAAGGCTCGTTTCTACGACAGCAATCCCAACGAGTTCTTTATCTTCTTCCCAAACGATTGGCACATTGCCAAGATCAACAACGATTCCAACGATCAGTCTATTCGTGTAATCGTAATAAAGGTGGATTATGTAGAGTAAAGAAAGATACTTAGAGTATAAAATATTTATTGACGAGAAAAGACATTATGAAGATAGTTATTTTAGACGGCTATGCAGCCAATCCAGGTGATCTCGACTATCACCTGCTGGAGCAGCTGGGCGAGGTAGTGGTTTATCCCCGCACTTCTGATGAAGAAAAGGTGGAACGTGCCAAGGATGCAGACATCATCTTGCTAAACAAGGTACAGATGGATGCTGAAACATTGGCGCAGCTTCCTAACTTGAAGTACATCGGAATCCAGGCTACAGGTTTCAATGTTGTGGATATAGCTGCTGCCAAGAAACAAGGCATCGTTGTTACCAACATCCCTGCCTACAGTACGGATAGTGTGGCACAGATGACCTTTGCCCTCATCCTCGCTGTTACCAATCGTGTAGAACATTACACTCAGGAAAATAGAAATGAGCGATGGGCTTACAATAAGGATTTCTGCTATTGGGATACACCTTTAATGGAACTTGCAGGCAAAAAGCTTGGCATTATGGGATTGGGCAATATCGGTATGAAGGTTGCAAATATCGCCCGTCAGTTCGGTATGGACGTTTGCGCCTGCACCAGCAAGAACTCTTGCGACCTTCCTGAATGGATCCAAAAGGTCAGCAAGGATGGACTGCTTGCCACAAGTGATGTTCTCTCTCTGCATTGTCCTCTCTCAGATGATACCTATCACCTTATCAATGAGGAGAGTATCGAAAAGATGAAGGATACGGCCATTCTGGTGAATACCGGTCGCGGACCATTGGTAGATGAAGAGGCTGTTGCAAAGGCTTTGCACGACCAGAAACTCGGTGCTTATTGTGCGGACGTGATGAGTCAGGAACCACCTTCTAAGGAGAATCCTCTTTTTAAGGAGCCTAATGCCTATCTCACTCCTCACATTGCCTGGGCTACCTTTGAGGCTCGCAAGCGCTTGAATAGGCAGGTAGCTGCCAACGTAAAGGCTTTTCTTGAGGGAAACCCAATTAATGTGGTGAACCCATAAATTGTATATTTATTTCAACAAGACAAACAAACCGCTTATTCCCTAGATTTTATGGGGGATAAGCGGTTTCATCAGCTGTCTCACTGGAACCTATCGTCTTCTTACCAGAATATAGATGATAACAGGTGCACCAAAAAGAGGAGTAACGGCATTGAGCGGAACGATTCCCCCATCTGATGGCAGCGAACAGAGAAGATTACATAGAAGGGCAATAGCCGCCCCCATCAGCATTGTAACAGGCAGAAGCGGTCGATGATTTTCTGTACCAACCAGCAGACGTGCTATATGAGGAGTGGCAAGCCCTATAAAGGCTATTGGGCCACAAAAGGCAGTAACTACTGCAGTAAGCATACCCGTTATGACGAGCAGGGCAATTCGAAGTTTCCTGATAGGAAAACCTAGATTCTCCGCATATTGCTCCCCCAACAGCATTGCATTAAGCGGCTTGATGAGCAAAAGGGAGACCAACAGACCGAGGATGGCAAATGGCACAAACCATCTCACCTCGTCCATAGAAACATTGCCGAAACTTCCCATTCCCCAAATCATATAGGATTTCACACCTTCTGCCGTACTGAAGAAATTCAATAACGAGATGGCGCTGCTGGCAAGATAACCTACCATCAAACCGATAATAAGAAGGACTGTATGACTTCTAACAATGGCAGAAAAAGCTGTGATGATTCCCATCACCAGCATTGCACCTGCAAAGGCTGACACCAGAATAGCCATGAATCCACCAATAGCATAACCACATTCTTCATCCAGAAAACCAAGACAGAGATTATCCAGACTTATGTTGCCTCCAAAGGCTAACATAACGATGGCAACAGCCAATCCTGCTCCACTGCTGATTCCAAAAACATCCGGTCCTGCCAGAGGATTACGGAAAGCTGTCTGGAGCAACAAACCGCTTGTGGCAAGGGCTGCACCTGAAAGCAAAGCTGTGATGGCTTGCGGAAGACGTGATTCGAGGATAATATAGCCATAAGTATCAGAGCCTGTCTGATTACCCGTCAATATACCGACCACCTCCCCGTATGGAATGCTGACGCTACCCCATACCAAATTGCCGAAGAACAACAGTATGATGACAACCACCAGGACAATAGAGATAATGACTTTGTTCATGGTTTCTATTGTAATTGACGATGATAGAATCTCAAGGCTCCCAACATTCTGATATCCTTTGCATACTTCGAGAACTTAGCGTAATCAGCAGGATGCGAAAGGAGGATAAACTCACGAAGCAGGATTTCAGGATGAAAACTGGTGAGTTCAAAATAGGGTTCAGTACTGGTGTCCACTTCGTAAATCTGCTGATTGGCAAAGCAATGAAGAGCCTTGTAGCCATCATACTCCTGAAGCAATTGGGCTCGGGTTAATGGCGCACCGCCGAAATACTTGAATGCCCAGACATCAATATCTTTTCCTTTCGAAAGAATCTGCTCCGGACTCATCGCAAGACTTCCACTGTGCAAATCGTCTTCAAAGACATAACGGGCATTGGCATCCTTTAACAAAATACCTATAGTACTCCGTCCTCCAGGAACATACCATACGCTTCCCGTTTTTCTTTCGGTCAACACCGACAGACCTTGCGGTAACTTCTTGGCAACAGCCTTCAGATGCTGATAATCCTGTTCTATGCGCGTAAAGAGCGAGTCCGCATTCTTATCAAAAAGCATCCCATAAAACTTCATCCATTCAGCTCTTCCCAATGGCGAAGTCTCCATATAATCGGCAACTTCAATCAGAGGAATATGAAGCTTATCCAGCTTACCATATCCTCCACTGTTCTCGAAAGGAGAAACCAGGAGAGCCTCCGGCTTCAAGGAGATGATCCGTTCAATATCCGGTTGCATACTGGAACCACAATCCACCACTCTCTTCCTGATATCTGGAATATTGATATAATTCATATCACATACGCCAGTGATGGCATTCTTGCAACCCAGTTCATACATCAGCTGACAATGAGGTCCCGTGAAGACCACGCTGCTCGTTACCGGTGTACGTACCGTATCTGTAGCGCATCTGGCAGCAGAAGCACGTCGCAGAGCAAGTCGTGTTACGGTTTCATTTCCCTCCTTCCCTTTAGGCACCAAAATGTAGCGATGCAGAAGAGTTCCCTCTTTCCAGGGATTGGCAAGAATCACCTCAGTATATTCTTCTCCGTGCTTCACCATCGTGAGATGCTGCGCATATTTTAACGGGATGGTATCCCCTGCATCCACATCATCTCCAGCCTGCGTCTTACCCACCTGGCAGGATACAAAAAGAGAAGCAATCCCCAAGAACAAAGCTGCCTTAAAAATCCTATGATTGATAAATATCTTTTTCATCATTGAACATAATTATATAATCTGTCTGCAAAAGTACAAAGAAAAAATAAGCCAGACAAGTTTTCTGCAAAAAAAATGCTCCGGGAAAAGTCTTGGAACCTTTCCCGGAGCAATAATTATTATTTCTAAAAGAGTTCAGGCAATATTACTTGCTCTCTGCCTCAGCCTTCTTGGTCTCAGCTGCTGTTGGACCATAGTAGCCGTAGTAAGCCTGGTAGCGAGTGTAACCCCAATTAGCCTGAGCCTTCTCTGGGTCGAGCTCCTTAGCCTTGTCGAGAACCTTGATTGCCTCCTGGTAAACCACCTTGCGGCCATTTGGATCCTGCAAGTTACCAGCCTTGCTGTTGTAGCAAGCACCGAGGTAAACCAAAACTACAACGTTGTCTGGCTTTGCGTCAAGAGCCTGCTTGAGGCAGTTGATAGCATTGTCAGCATCATTCTTCTGGATATACATCATACCCTTGTTAGCGAGAGCAACGAAGTTCTTAGGATTCTTAGCGATAGCACCATCCAAAAGCTCCATCTGCTCCTTCTCCATCTTCAAAGAAGAATACATAGAGTTCAAACCGTCGAGGATAACCTCGTTAGTCTGGTCCTTATCAAAGAGAGTCTTCAACTTGTTAACGTAAGCCAGAGAATCTTCCTTAGTCTTCAAACCATCCTTCATTACATAGAGCTTGAGGTTGAGAGCATCCTTAGCCTCCTTCTCACTTGTCATAGCGATGTCGCAATACTTCTCACAACGAGCAACATCCTTAGCCTGATAAGCATAACGAGCAGCGAAGAGAGCTACCTGACCGATATAATCCTTCTCAGCATCCTTCTGCTTAGCATCAATGCCAGCGAAGAGAGGATCAGAATCAGTATCGAGGAATGCACCCCAGTACTTCAATACCTCATCAGCCTTATTGTTCTGAGCAGCAGTCTGACCAGCGTTTACGAGCTGCTGGCGAGCACCCCAAACACGTGATGCATTGCCATTGAACTTAGGAGCCACCTTACCCTTAGCGTTAGGAAGCTGATCGTACTTATAGCACTCAATAGCATTCATCAATGCATTGTAAGCACCCTCGTTCATAGCATTCTCATCTACAGGATCATTCTTCTTCATGATCTGATTGGTCTGCTGGATGCTCTGCTGGTCGTTAAAAGCCTTCATTCCGAGATCAACAAGCTTGTTGTAAGCCTTTGCCTTCTCAGCATCGTTAGCCAACTGACCCAAATTCTGCTTAACCAAAGCCTCAGCCTCAGCATAAGTCTTAGCCTTCAGCACTGCCTTGAGGGCATCGCTGTCTCCTGCGAATGCTGATGTGGTACCTAGTACCATCATTGCAGCAACGATTAACTTTTTCATTTTGTTTAAAGTTTAAAAAGTTGAAATTTATAATTCTTTACGCGTCTTCAATATAATGTGAACGAGCGTTCAGGATGTTACTCCTGAACGTTCTCGTCTTCTTGATTCTCTAATTCAGTTTCAGCCTCGACTACTTCTTCTGCTGTCTTGGCACCCACTGTGTCATTCTCAATCTCCTCGCTCTTCTTGGCCCAGGCAGAACGGCTTTCCTCCTCTACCGAAGCTTCGAGCTCTGAGCTCATCACCTTACATACGCTGGCAATGACATCATTCTTCTTAGCCAGATTAATGAGACGAACACCCTGAGTTGCACGACCCATCACGCGGCAGTCTGCCACTGCAAGACGAATCACGATACCACTCTGGTTGATGATCATCAGGTCGTTTTCATCAGTAACGTTCTTGATAGCAACCAGACGACCGGTCTTTTCGGTGATGTTGAGTGTCTTCACACCCTTACCACCACGGTTGGTTACACGGTAATCAACTACGTCTGAACGCTTACCATAACCCTGCTCACTTACTACCATGACCGTCTCCTTCTCAGGATCATTGACTACAATCATACCAATCAATGCATCATCACCCTCATCGAGACGCATACCACGAACACCGGTAGAAGTACGTCCCATGGTGCGGATCTGATTCTCATCGAAACGAACGGCACGACCATTGCGGTTAGCGAGAATCAACTCATTATGGCCATTGGTCAAGCGAACATCTACCACCTCATCGCCTTCAACGATATTGATGGCAATCACACCGTTGGCACGAGGACGAGAGTATGCTTCCAGACAGGTCTTCTTGACAGTACCATTCTTGGTAGCGAAGACTACATAGTGGCTATTGATGAACTCTGCATCATTCAATCCCTTCAATCGGAGGAATGCATTCACCTGATCATCGCTCTCAATGTTGAGGAGGTTCTGGATTGCACGACCCTTTGAATTGCGGTCGCCCTCTGGAATCTCGTAGCACTTCAACCAGTAGCAGCGGCCCTTCTTGGTGAAGAACAGCATGGTCTGATGCATGGTTGCAGGATAGATATACTCTGTGAAGTCCTTATCACGGGTGCGCGCTCCCTTGGCACCAACACCACCGCGAGCCTGCTCACGGAACTCTGACAATGGAGTACGCTTGATGTATCCGAGATGACTGACCGTGATAACCACAGGATCGTTTGGATAGAAGTCCTCTGGATTAAACTCATGATCGTCTGGCTTGATCATCGTACGACGTGCATCGCCATACTTCTCCTTCACCTCATTGAGTTCATCCTTCATCACCTTCTTGCAAAGTTCTGGATCGTTCAAGATTTGGTTCAAGTAGTCGATGGTCTTCATCAACTCATTGAATTCATTGTGCAACTGCTCCAGACGCAAGCCAGTCAACTGGCTGAGGCGCATGTCAACAATAGCCTTACTCTGCAGTTCGTCGAGTTCGAAACGCTTCTCCAAGTTGCGCTGAGCATCAGAAGGAGTCTTGCTGGCACGAATGATATGAACCACCTCATCAATATTGTCGCAGGCGATAATCAATCCCTCGAGGATATGAGCACGCTCCTGTGCCTTCTTCAGTTCAAACTGAGTACGGCGGATTGTAACATCATGACGATGATCCACGAAGTACTTCACGCATTCCTTCAAACTCAGGAGACGTGGACGGCCATTAACAAGAGCGATGCAATTTACTGAGAATGAACTCTGAAGAGCTGTCAACTTGAAGAGTTTGTTCAAGAGAACATTAGCATTCGCATCACGCTTTACATCAACCACGATACGCATACCCTGACGACCAGACTCATCGTTAACATTGGCAATACCATCTACTCTGCCTTCCTTGGCAAGATCAGCAATAGCCATCACGAGCTGCTCCTTGTTGACACCATAAGGAATCTCGGTGATAACAATCTTATCGTGATTTTCGCCAGTCTCGATCTCAGCAGTAGCACGTACCACGATTCTACCCTTACCGGTCTCGTAGGCATCCTTCACTCCCTGGATACCATAGATGGTAGCACCAGTAGGGAAATCAGGAGCAGGGATATACTGCATCAAGCCATCTGTATCAATATCATTATTGTCGATATAAGCACAGCAACCATCAATTACCTCACCCAGATTGTGGGTAGGAATATTGGTAGCCATACCTACAGCAATACCGTTACCACCATTCACCAGCAGATTAGGAATCTTGGTAGGCATTACGGAAGGTTCCTGGAGGGTGTCGTCGAAGTTGTTCATCATATCAACGGTCTCCTTGTCGAGGTCGTCCATGATGTGCTCACCCATCTTAGAGAGTCGGCACTCTGTATAACGCATCGCAGCAGGAGAGTCACCGTCCACAGAACCGAAGTTACCCTGTCCATCAATCAAAGTGTAACGCATGTTCCACTCCTGACCCATACGAACCAAGGCACCATACACAGAAAAGTCACCATGTGGGTGGTACTTACCAAGTACCTCACCAACTACGCGAGCACACTTCTTGTAAGGTTTATCACTGGTGTTTCCAATACCCAGCATACCATAGAGAATACGGCGGTGCACAGGCTTGAAACCATCGCGTACATCAGGGAGGGCACGAGCCACGATCACTGACATCGAATAGTCGATGTAGCTAGACTTCATCTCCTCCTCAATGTTTATTTTCATGATTCTATCATGATCCATTGTCTGATTTTCGTCCATATTTAAATTTTAATTGTTTATACCTTATTATATATATACCTATTAACCTTTCTATTTTCAGGCGTTGACAGGTATTTGCCACCATCCAAGAGAGAAGCATCAGCGATAGCCTCCAACCAACCTTGCAAAAATGGCTCGAAATTGCGTTTAAGGGCATTTTTTTGCGTTTTAAGCCGTTTTAGCCTCTGCAAAATCACGACAAAGGTACAAAAATAAAATGAAATAAAAGGCACAGAATCGAAAAAAAACGATAATTTAGCATTAATTGTGTTTTAAATAAGTAAAAAAGTTGCCTAAACTCTTGTTTGTTACCAAAATAATGTGTACTTTTGCATTATAATTTAATGAGTAAGACATGCAAAATCCATTTCAACATATCAACGACGTACTCAACTACAGTGGCAGGGAAGCCTACCGTATGTTGGGAAATCAGGTGAACACAGAGCACCTGATGTTGGGAATCCTGCATTGTAACAACAAGCAGGTGAACGATATTTTCGAGCATTTTGGCATCAACACCGACGTACTCCGCTCCACGCTTTACGATTCGCAGGAACAGGCGATAGACAAAATCTCTGCTGAGGAAATTGCGGAAACAGAAGAAGGACGAGCCTTGAAGTACGACAAGGAGACCAGCGAAGTGATCAGCGAAGCCATTATCGAAGCTCGTCTCTGTGAGGGAAAGGCTGCTTTGGTACAACCGGAGCACCTGCTGCTCGCCATCCTGAAGAAGGACGAGTGCGACCCAGCCAAACTGCTCATCACACAAGGTCTGACCTATAAGAAACTGTTCGACTATATCAATGGCATCAACCTGGATATCGACAACAAACTCAATAAGCTGAACCAAGAAGTAGAGAACTATAAGCGCAACCAGATTGACGGAGATTCAGAACAGGAAACTGTTGATGAAAAGCCAGAAACAGAGACTGCGCTAGAGCAGGAACAAGAATCTGCCGAAAGCGACATCAACATGATTGACCTGCGAGATAAGCAACAGCTTCCGGAAAATCAGGAAGAAGCCGATACTTCTACCCTTCCTGACGGTGCTGCTTCAGCCCAGGACAACCAGGGTGATCTGCTGGATCCAGAGGAGGAACCTCTTGACTTCAGTGAAATTCAAAATTCCAACAACGGAAAGCAGGATGGTAACAACGGCAAGCGTACACGCAATGTAGTGGGCGCCAAGCCAACCAAGTCGAATACTCCATTTCTGGACAAATTCAGCTACGATCTGACCAAGGCTGCCAAGGACGGAAGCCTGGATCCTGTAGTAGGAAGAGACAAGGAGATTACCCGCCTGATGGAAATTCTGGGAAGAAGAAAGAAAAACAACCCAGTATTAATAGGTGAACCTGGTGTTGGCAAAAGTGCCATCGTAGAAGGACTGGCACAGATGATTGCCAAGGGCGACCAGAGTTCCCTCTTCTTCAACAAGCGAGTATTGAGTCTCGATATGACAGGCATTGTTGCCGGCACCAAATATAGAGGTCAGTTTGAGGAGCGCATCAAGGGTGTCATCAAGGAACTGGAAAGAAACCCGAACATCATCGTTTTCATCGATGAAATCCACACTCTGATTGGTGCGGGTGGTGCTGAAGGAAGCATGGATGCTGCCAACATCATGAAACCAGCTCTGGCACGTGGCTTCATTCAGTGCATCGGAGCCACCACCCTCAACGAATATCGCAAGAGTATTGAAAAGGATGGTGCTTTGGAGCGTAGATTCCAGAAGATCATCGTAGAACCTACTACTGCCGAAGAGACGCTGGAGATTCTGCATAACATCAAGGAGAAATACGAAGAGCATCATAATGTGAGCTACACAGACGAAGCACTGAAAGCATGTGTAAAGCTTGCAGACAGATATATGCACGACCGCTCCTTCCCAGACAAGGCCATTGATGTGATGGACGAGGCTGGCGCTCACATTCACATCAACAGCGCAACCGTCCCTGACGAACTCATAGAGGCTGAAAAGAAGCTCAATGCAACCATCGCCAAAAAACAGGCTGCCGTGGCAAGCCAGAATTTCGAGATGGCTGCAACATTGAGAGACTACCAGACAAAGCAGGAACGCGACATTGAGATGATGCGCAAGCAATGGGAACATGGTGATCCGAACCACCGTGTCACCCTAGACGAAACGGAAATCGCCAAGGTAGTAAGCAACATGACAGGCATCCCTGTCCAGCAAATGGCAGAGAGTGAGAATATCCGTCTGAGAAATATGGGCAAGGTACTCAAGGAAAAAGTGATTGCCCAGGACGCTGCCATCGACAAGGTAGTGAAATCCATCCAGCGCAACCGCATGGGACTGAAAGACCCTAACCACCCTATCGGTGTGTTTATGTTCCTTGGTCCTACCGGTGTCGGAAAGACCTACCTCGCCAAGAAACTGGCAGAAGAGATGTTCGGTTCGGCAGATGCACTCTTCAGAATCGACATGAGCGAGTATGCTGAAGGATTCAACACTTCACGACTCATCGGTTCGCCTCCAGGATATGTAGGCTACGATGAAGGTGGACAGTTGACAGAGAAAGTACGCCGCAAACCATACAGCATCGTTCTGCTGGATGAGATAGAGAAGGCAAACAGCCAGGTGTTCAATCTCCTGCTGCAGGTAATGGATGAAGGAAGACTGACAGATGGAAACGGTCGTCTGATAGACTTCCGTAACACCATCATCATCATGACCTCCAACGCCGGTACCCGACAGCTCAAGGAATTCGGCAGAGGCGTTGGTTTCAATGCTGGCGGAATCGGCAGCAACGGAATGCCTATCGACGAAAAGGATAAGGAGTATGCTCGTAGCGTCATTCAGAAGCATCTGTCCAAGCAGTTTGCTCCGGAATTCCTCAACCGTCTCGATGAGATTATCACCTTCGACCAGCTCGATTTGTCAGCCATCACCAGCATCGTAGATCTGGAGCTGAAATTTCTTGTAAAGCGAGTTGAAAATCTGGGTTACCATTTCCAGATGACCGACAAGGCCAAGGAATTCGTAGCCAGCAAGGGATACGATGTGCAGTTTGGTGCCCGTCCACTGAAGCGGGCTATTCAGAACTACGTGGAGGACGGACTCTGCGAGCTGCTGATGGAAGGTAACCTGAAGCCAGGAGCCACCATCAGCATCGGAAAGAATCCGAAGAAAGACGAATTGACTTTCAAAAATATGATAAAAGATTAATTTGGTATATAAAATCTTACATCGGGGAGTTTGCCTGTGAAGGTAGGCTCCCTCCCATTTTGTTAATGATGGTTAACGCAAAGAAAACTCTTCACAAATTATTTTCTCAATTAGAAAATTTTAGTTACCTTTGCATTCACGTAAAGAGAAAAGCCATGATGGCTCAGTTGGTAGAGCAACGCATTCGTAATGCGTGGGTCGCGGGTTCGAGTCCCGCTCGTGGCTCTCTTTTCTTCAGCAAGCCGTGCTTGCATCTCCCTCCAAAAGTTTTTTGTCTGCGAGATTAGCACATCGGTAGTGCACGGGCTTCCCAAGCCTGTGAGGCGGGTTCGACTCCCGTATCTCGCTCCATCCCTCGTAAAGGCTCTTTCCTTATTTAGTCGCTCCCTTATTTAATTCATCCCTGCCATTGTCTGAAAATTCAGCACTAGAAGCGTAAACCTTTACGCACGATTTTTTGGGTTTTTCGATATAAGATACCGATATTTTTTATACCTTTGCATCAGATTTCAGAAAGATAAGAATTTCTTTTCTAATAGGTACGGGTTCCTTTTTAATTAGGTTCAAATTCCTTTTCAGAAAGATATAGGTATCGAGAAAGAAATAGATGATATTCTATTATGAAACTAACGAATAAAACAAATAACAAACAATATAAACAGATCATGAAAGAGCTTAAAGCATTGAACAAGCGCACTGCTCCTAAGAGCGTAGCGCCAGAGAAAATCATTCAGTTTGGTGAAGGTAACTTCCTCCGTGCATTCGTAGATTGGATTGTATGGAATATGAATAAGAAAACCGACTTCAATGGTTCTGTCGTTGTCGTTCAGCCATTGGCTGGCGGTATGGTAGATTGGTTGAATGGTCAGGACTGCCTCTATCATGTTAACCTTCAGGGTAAGGAGAACGGCCAGGCTATCAATACATTGGAGCGTATCGACGTAATCAGCCGTGCATTGAATCCATATTCTCAGAACCAGGCTTTCATGGCTTTGGCAGAGCAGCCAGAAATGCGTTTCATCATCTCTAACACAACAGAGGCAGGTATTGCGTTCGATGATTCTTGCAAGTTCACAGATGCTCCTGCAGCTTCTTACCCAGGCAAGTTGGTTCAGTTGCTGTTCCACCGTTACAAGTTCTTCGAGGGCGATCCTACCAAGGGTATGATCCTGATGCCTTGCGAGTTGATCTTCTTGAACGGTCACCACTTGAAGGAGTGCATCTACCAGTATATCGAGCTTTGGAAGGAAGATATGGGTGCTGACTACGAAGGCTTCAAGGAGTGGTTTACCAACCACTGCTACGTTTGCGCTACCCTCGTTGACCGCATCGTTCCTGGCTTCCCACGCGACACCATCAAGGAAATCCAGCAGAAGGTTTGCTACAAGGATAACCTCGTAGTAAAGGCTGAGAGCTTCCACCTCTGGGTTATCGAGAAAGCAGAGAACATGACCGTAGAGCAGATGCAGGAAGAGTTCCCTGCCCACAAGGCTGGTCTCCACGTTCTCATCACAGACAACGAGAAGCCATACCACGAGCGTAAGGTTACTTTGCTGAATGGCCCTCACACAGTATTGAGTCCTGTTACATACCTCAGCGGTGTGAACATCGTTCGCGATGCTTGCGAGCACCCTGTATTGGGCAAGTACATCCACAAGGTACAGTTCGAAGAGTTGATGCAGACATTGAACCTCCCTATGGACGAGCTTCAGAAGTTCGCTTCTGACGTATTGGAGCGTTTCGAGAACCCATTCGTTGACCACCAGGTAACCAGCATCATGCTGAATTCATTCCCTAAATTCGAGACTCGCGACCTCCCAGGCGTGAAGATCTACTTGGAGCGTAAGGGTGAGTTGCCACAGGGATTGGTATTCGGTCTTGCTGCCATCATCACTTACTACAAGGGTGGAGTTCGTGAGGATGGTGCTCCTATCCAGCCAAACGACGACCAGAAGATCATGGACAAGCTGACAGAGCTTTGGGCTACTGGCGACACCCAGAAGGTAGCAGAGGGCGTACTCGGCTTCGACTACATCTGGCATGAGAACTTGAACGAGACTGTTCCTGGCTTGACAGAGTTGGTTAAGAAGGATCTCGACCTCATTCAGGAGAAGGGTATGTTGGAGGCTGTGAAGACTATCCTCTAATTTTTGAACAGAAAAACAATACCAATTGAAAAGACAATATAAATAGGTATTATTAGAAGGTAAAAAGATAACGTAAAGTCCGGTAAGGCAAGCGAAAGCTTGATTCTTACCGGACTATTTTTTATGAAATGGTCTGATGCTTAAGAAAAATTAAAGCCAATAGCTTAAGATAAATAAAGCCAATAGATGGCTGCAAGAACAGCTACGAGAATAACTCCCACCACCGTCTTGACCAAACAGGTTGCAACCTTCTTCAGGGTAAAGAGACCAACAACCAGCGCCACCAGGGCAAAAGCATAATAAAGGAAATTATTATCCATTTCGTCCCTCCTTTCTGAATGGCTTGCGGTTTGCCTCCTTAGGATTTCTTCCTCTTTCATCGAATGGTCTGTTATCTTCCTTCATCGCTCTGACGAATTCATTTGGAATCGGAGTCTCGAATTCCATTGGCTGATGGGTTACCGGATGATAGAAGCAGAGAACATAGGCGTGCAGGCAAAGGCGACCGCATGGATCATCACCATTACCATACTTGATGTCTCCACATACAGGATGACCCATATCGGCTGTATGAACACGAATCTGGTTCTTGCGGCCTGTTTCCAACTTATACTCTACCAGAGAATGCGCTGTGGTTCGCTGCAGGGTATGAAAATGGGTAACAGCATACTTGCCACCATTGCCAGTATCGCTGGCAAAGGTAATGTACGCCTTGTTGTCCTTCAACCAGTTGGCAACCGTACCTTCATCTTCCTCCATCTCTCCAGAAACCAGCGCCACGTATCGGCGGTCATATACATTATGGTGCCAGTCGTCTTCCAGGGCAAGTTCAGTCTGCTTGTCCTTGGCGTAAATCATCAAGCCCGAAGTATCTCGGTCAAGGCGGTGCACCACGTGAGCCTGACAGTTCTGACGGGTCTTGTGGAAGTAATCATCCAATACGCTCTTTACATTCAGAGTAGAATGACCGGCAGCCATACTGAGAATGCCTACGTTCTTTTCAATGACGATGAGATAACGATCCTCATAGACTATCTTAAGATAACGGCTCTTGAAGACATCCTGGTTCTTCTTGGTCTTGCTCACGCTTACCTTCATACCAGGTTTCAGGGCATAGTCAAATTGGGTGATGGTTTTGCCATCCACCTTGATTCCCCTACCCTGCAGAGTCTGCTTCACCTTGGTCTTGCTAGGACCTTTCACGTTTTCCATCAGCCATTCCAACAACTGAGCAGGCTTTTCCACCTTGTAGTGGTCGTATTCATTGGGATTTCCGTAGCCATAGGCATTGTTGGTGTGCTTACTAAAATTTCCTTTTCTATTTTGTTGTCTCATGTTCTAAAACCAATTTCGTGTTTTGGATTCATCTTTTGTTCTTAACACTCAAACCGAAGAATCAGCCCCTATTGGCGCCAATTCAGCCTACAAAAGTAAGACTTTTCTGCAAAATAACAAAGAGGAGACCAGTTTTTAACTAAAAATTAGTAACTTTTGCCAATAAAACATTGATATACAAATAATTTTTCGTACCTTTGCACCCAAATAAAGATAAAATCAGATAAAAAGATATTTAGAAATAAGGAATGATTACAGTAACAAATCTTGCAATTCAATTCGGTAAGCGAGTGCTTTACAAAGATGTAAACCTCAAGTTCACACATGGTAATATTTACGGCGTAATCGGTGCCAACGGTGCCGGTAAGTCTACCCTGCTCCGTGCCATCAGCGGCGACCTGGAGCCAAACAAGGGAACTGTGGAGATGGGACCAGGCGAGCGCCTTTCCGTTTTGGAGCAGGACCACTTCAAGTATGACGAGTTCCGCGTGATGGACACCGTTCTGATGGGTCATCAGCCTTTGTGGGAAAACATGAAGGAGCGCGAGCGACTCTACTCTAAGCCAGAGATGACTGAAGAGGATGGTAACCTCGCAGCAGAATTGGAGCTTAAGTTTGCCGAGATGAACGGTTGGGAGGCTGAGAGCAATGCTGCCCAGTTGCTTCAGAACCTTGGCGTAAAGGAAGATCGCCACGACAAGCTCGTAGGTGAGCTTTCCAACACAGAGAAGGTGCGCGTGATGTTGGCGAAGGCTCTCTTCGGTAACCCAGACAACCTCCTCCTCGATGAGCCTACCAACGACCTCGACCTCGACACAGTAGAGTGGCTGGAGGAATACCTCAGCAACATCGAGCAGACTGTTCTCGTGGTTTCTCACGACCGTCACTTCCTCGATGCTGTCAGCACACAGACCGTGGATATTGACTTTGGCAAGGTAACTATGTTTGCCGGTAACTACTCTTTCTGGTACGAGAGTTCTCAGTTGGCTCTCCGTCAGGCTCAGAACCAGAAGATGAAGGCCGAGGAGAAGAAGAAGCAGCTGGAGGAGTTCATCCGCCGATTCTCTGCCAATGTGGCTAAGAGTAAGCAGACCACATCCCGCAAGAAGATGTTGGAGAAGCTGAATGTTGAGGAAATCCGCCCATCTAGCCGTAAGTACCCAGGCATCATCTTCCAGATGGATCGTGAACCAGGTAATCAGATCCTGGAGGTTGAAGGTCTGAAGGCTTGCGATGAGGACGGAACAGTTCTCTTCGACAATGTAAACTTCAATATCGAGAAGGGTGAGAAGGTAGTATTCCTCTCTCACAACCCTAAGGCGATGACAGCCCTCTTCGAGATCATCAACGGCAACCGCAAGGCTGACGCAGGTGAATATAAGTGGGGTATTACCATCACAACAGCCTATCTCCCACTCGACAATACAGAGTTCTTCCAGAGCGACATGAACCTCGTAGATTGGTTGAGCCAGTATGGTCCAGGCAACGAGGTGGCCATGAAGGGTTACTTAGGTAGAATGCTCTTCAGCGGTGAGGAAGTACTGAAGAAGGTGAACGTGCTCTCAGGAGGTGAGAAGATGAGATGTATGATTGCCCGCATGCAGTTGCAGAACGCCAACTGTCTGATTCTCGATACTCCAACCAACCACTTGGACTTGGAGAGTATCCAGGCATTCAACAACAACCTGGTAGCATTCAAGGGTAATGTACTCTTCGCCAGCCACGACCACGAGTTCATCAACACCGTGGCAAACCGTATCATTGAGCTCACTCCTTCTGGAACCATCGACAAGCTGATGTCTTATGATGAGTACATCTACGATGAGGCTATCAAGGAGCAGAAGGCTAAAATGTACGGAGTACAATAATAATAGAAAAACATATTAATTCATTTAGTTTTATACAAGTGCCAATTCGATGAGAATCGAGTTGGCACACTTTTTGTCAAAACAACCAATAAAAGAATAATCATGTTTAAAAAATTTAAGGCTATGTCAAAAGAAAAGAAAATTAATATAGAGGACGGTAACGCAAAGGAGCAGGTTCTCAATGAGAATGCAGAACAGAACGCTACCCAGAATAACGATAACGTAGAGAATAAGACTGATGAGCAGAATGCGGAAAAGACTGACACAAAGTCGGCAGATGCTGACAATCAGACAGAGAATACTGACAATGAGGCAGACAAGGCAGAAGTTGACCCTCTGAAGAAGGCTCAGCAGGAAGTAGAAGAGCTCAAGAAGGCTTTGCTTTACAAGACTGCCGAGTTTGAGAACTACCGCAAGCGCACCATGAAGGAGAAGACAGAACTGATTCTCAATGGTGGCGAGAAGACCATCTCTGCCATCCTTCCTGTCCTCGACGACTTTGAGCGCGCACTCGCCGACAAGAGCGAAGATCCTAAGGCTATCAAGGAAGGTGTACAGATGATTTTCAACAAGTTCATCAAGACACTCGAAGGTCTCGGCGTGAAGAAGATTGAGACTGCAGACAAGGATTTCGATGTAGATTTCCACGAGGCAATCGCTATGGTACCAGGAATGGGCGATGACAAGAAGGGTAAGGTAATCGACTGCGTACAGACTGGTTACACCCTCAACGACAAGGTGATTCGTCACGCTAAAGTAGCAGTAGGTCAATAAAAATATAGAGAAAATGGCAAAGAGAGACTATTACGAGGTGCTGGGCGTAGATAAGCAGGCATCAGAAGACGAAATTAAGAAGGCTTACCGCAAGATAGCCATCAAATATCATCCAGACCGCAACCCTGGCAACAAGGAGGCTGAGGAAAAATTCAAGGAAGCTGCCGAAGCATACGAGGTTCTTCACGACCCTCAGAAGCGCCAGCAGTACGATCAGTTTGGATTCAACGGTCCTCAGGGAGGATTTGGCGGTTTCGGCGGTGGCGCAGGCATGGACATGAACGACATCTTCTCGATGTTTGGCGACATCTTCGGCGGTCACGGTGGATTCGGTGGCGGTTTCGGCGGATTTGGCGGAAGTGCCCAGCCACAGCAGTATCAGGGTAGAGACTTGCGCGTACAGGCTAAGCTTACTTTGGAAGAGGCTTACGCAGGTTGCACCAAGAAGTTCAAGATTCGCAAGGACGTACCATGTTCTTCTTGCCACGGTACAGGATGCGAAAGTGGTTCTCAGCCTGAGACCTGCCCTACCTGTCACGGAACAGGTTACACCGTTCGCACTGTCCGCTCTATGTTCGGTACGATGCAGACCCAGGCTGCCTGCCCTACTTGCGGCGGCGAAGGTCACATTATCAAGAACAAGTGTAAGGCTTGCGGCGGCGACGGAATCGTAACTGGCGAGGAGGTTGTAGAAATCAACATCCCTGCTGGCGTTGATGATGGAATGGTTGTAACAGTTCCTGGAAAGGGAGGCGCCGGTAAGCACAATGGTGTAAACGGCGATCTTCAGGTGATTGTACGTGTAGAAAAGAGTGAGAACTTTGAGCGTAAGGACAAGGATCTCTACTACAATCTCGTACTCGACTTCTCTACAGCCGTTCTCGGTGGTGAGGTAGAAATCCCTACATTGGAGGGAAAGACCACCATCAAGATTGAACCGGGCACCCAGCCGGGCAAACAGGTTCGCCTTCGTGGCAAGGGAATGCCAGCCATCCAGGGATACGGTTACGGAAAAGGAGACATCATCGTGAACATCACTGTCTATATTCCTAAGACGCTGAACAAGGAGGAGAAGGAACTGGTGAAGAAGTTCAAGGAGTGCGAGAACTTCCAGGCCGACAAGGCTACCAAGAAGTCTCTCTTCGACAGCATCAAGAATCTCTTCAATAAATAACTCTCTCCCATCATGAGGAGAAAGTGATTTCTAGAGAACAATATCTTTCTAGACAAACAAAAGATTACTGGCAATCTCATCATTGGCTGACGCCGGTGTTGGGATTGCCTCTTTTTGTTTATACACATTATTATATATATAGAGAAAATGAATTATCAAGAAACAACAGAATATCTCTTCAATAGTACTCCTGTCTTTGAGAAAATCGGAGCGAAGGCTTACAAGCCAGGCTTGCAGACGACATTCGCCCTGGATGAACACTTTGGTCATCCTCATCAGAAGTACAAGACCATTCACATTGCCGGAACCAACGGCAAAGGATCCAGCTCCCATACCCTTGCTGCCATTCTCCAAAGTCAGGGTTACAAGGTAGGCCTCTACACTTCTCCCCATCTGGTAGATTTCAGAGAACGTATCCGAGTGAACGGCGAATGCGTTCCGGAGCAGTATGTCATTGATTTCGTTGAAGAGAACCGTGCTTTCTTCGAACCACTTCATCCATCCTTCTTTGAACTCACCACTGCCATGGCACTGAAATACTTCGCAGAGCAGAAGGTGGATTATGCAGTCATCGAAGTGGGACTGGGCGGAAGACTCGACTGCACCAACATCATCACCCCAATCCTTTCCATCATCACCAACATCAGCTTCGACCACACCCAGTTCCTGGGCAACACCCTTGCCGAGATTGCCGGTGAAAAGGCAGGAATCATCAAGCCTGGCGTTCCGGTAGTCATTGGAGAATACCTCCCGGAAACCCGACCTGTATTCGAGAACAAGGCGAAGGCTGAGAATGCTCCTATCCTCTTTGCCCAGGACTTCGACGCAGATCATCTGGAAAACAGCGAAACCTGCGATGTGGACATGGAACTCAAAGGTTCCTATCAGGAGCGCAACAAGAAGACAATCCTGACTGCACTTCATATACTGCGCCAGAAACTCGCCATCAGTGATGAAGCCATCCGTGAAGGATTCGCCCACGTATGCGAACTGACTGGTCTGCGCGGAAGATGGGAAAAGCTCAATGATGCTCCCCTCACCATCTGCGATACGGGCCATAATCTCGCCGGCTGGAACTACCTTGCACCGCAGATCAACTCCGTAAAAGCCGAGACCAAGCACATCGTTTTCGGCATGGTGGATGACAAAGATGTGGTGCACGTATTACAACTATTGAAGGAAATGCTGGAAAACCGGGTAAAATACTACTGGACGCAGCCTTCTACCAAAAGAGCCATCCCTGTAGAGAAACTGAGCGAACTTGCATTAAAGCTTGGCTTACACGGAAGTCTATATCATTCTGTAAAAGAAGCATATAACGCTGCTCTAAAAAATGCAGGAAAAGACGATTTTGTCTTCGTTGGCGGTTCAAGTTATGTAGTGGCAGATTTGCTCTCCTGAAAATTTTTAGTTTTTTTAAATCAAATAATTGCTAAATAATTTGTCACATTCATTTTTTTTTAGTTACTTTGCAGTAGATTACTTTAGAACATAAAGTAGAGTAACTAAAAAAATGACATATTATGAATACAGAACCAGTTAACAAGTGTGGTTTGAAAAGAGAAGATTTTCAGACCACAGTACAGGGAAAGAAGACTGATCTCTTCGTGTTGAGAAACAATCAGGGCAACGAGGTTGCTGTGACGAACTACGGTGGTGCTGTTGTAGCTATCATGATGCCAGACAAGGACGGCAACTATGCCAACCTCGTTCAGGGTCACGACAACATCCAGGACGTCATCAACTCACCTGAGCCTTTCTTGAGCACGCTCATCGGTCGATACGGTAACCGTATTAAGGAGGGTAAGTTTACTCTTCATGGCAAGGAGTATCAGTTAGCATGCAACAATGGCAAGAACCACTTGCATGGAGGTCCTACTGGATTCCACGCACATGTTTGGGATGCTACTCGCATGAGCGACAACGCAGTTGTCCTGAAGTACACCAGCCCATACGGCGAGGAAGGTTTCTCAGGTGAATTGACTGTCTGGGTGGCTTATACCTTGACAGACGACAACGAGTTCGTCATCAAGTATCAGGCAACCACCAACAAGATGACCATCTGCAACCTCACTCACCATGCGTTCTTCTCAATCCAGGGCATTGCTAACCCTACCCCAACAGTTGACAACATCATCTGTCAGGTTAACGCAGACTACTATCTTCCTATAGATGAGACATCTATCCCTACAGGTGAGATCTTGAAGGTAGAGGGTACTCCATTCGATTTCCGCACTCCAAAGCCAATCGGACAGGACATCGATGCAGATGATGAGCAGATTAAGAATGGTTCTGGTTACGACCATAACTATGTATTGAACAAGAAGGAAGAGGGCGAGTTGAGCTTTGCTGCTCGCATCAAGGATCCTGTAAGCTGCCGCACCATGGAGGTTTACACCACAGAGCCAGGTCTGCAGATGTACACAGGTAACTTCCTGGCAGACTTCAAGGGTCAGCATGGTGCAACCTTCCCACGCCGCAGCGCAGTATGCTTCGAGGCACAGAAGTTCCCAGACACACCTAACCACCCTTACTTCCCAAGCTGCAGATTGTGTCCAGGTGAGACCTACTCCCAGAAGACCATCTACAAGTTTGGTGTAGAGAAATAGGATAAATCACTAATAATCAGATAGGAGTTGCTGCCTCTGAAAGAGAACTTCGAGGCAGCCACTCCTTTTTGCGGTAAAATTCTGACTAGAATAAACATTAAATAATAACAATATCAACTATCAAGTTTAAACAATGGAACAAAACAATGGAAACAACAACGGTCGTGTCATTGCAATCATCACGATGTGTTTTATCTTTGCAATGATCTCGTTCGTAACTAACATGGGAGCACCTTTTGGCAACATCTGGGGCTTCAAGTACTCTTGGGCAGCCATGATGGGTAACTTCATGAACTTCGCCGCTTACCTCTTTATGGGTATTCCTGCAGGTAAGATGATCGAAAACAAGGGTTACAAGAAAACAGCTCTCATCGCACTTGCAGTCGGTACAATCGGTTTGATGATCCAGTACTTATCAAGCATCTTCGGTGACGACATCCCAGTATTCACACTCAGCTCTGGCGCAGTTTGCCTCAACCTCATCATTTATCTGTTGGGTGCATTCATCTGCGGTTTCTGCGTATGTATGCTTAACACGGTGGTAAACCCAATGTTGAACTTGCTCGGTGGCGGTGGTAACCGTGGTAACCAGCTCATTCAGATTGGTGGTACATTGAACTCATTGAGTGGTACTCTTACCCCATTGCTGGCAGGTGTGCTCGTAGGTACTGTTACAGCCAACACCAGTATGAGCGACGTTGCTCCTCTCCTCTTCATCGGTATGGCAGTATTCATCGCAGCCTTCTTCATCATCTGGTTCGTAGCTATTCCTGAGCCAAACATCAAGAAGGAAAACGTGCAGTACGACCACAGTCCTTGGTCTTTCCGTCACTGCGTACTCGGTGTCATCGGTATCTTCTTCTATGTAGGTGTTGAGATTGGTATTCCTGCTCAGCTTATCTTCTACATCAGTAGCATGGACTTCACAGGTGCAGCTTCTGTAGGTGGTGCTTTCGCAGCGGTTTACTGGTTGCTTATGATGTGCGGCCGATTCCTCAGCTCATTCATCAGCGGTGCCGTTTCTACCAAGACACAGATGACAGTAGTATCAACAGTAGCTATCCTCCTGTTGCTCACAGCCATCTTCTTGCCAGAGGCAAACACATTGAACTTCTCTTTGGCAGGTGATTCAGAGATTGCAAGCCTTCTCAAGCTCGACGACCACGGTACTGGCATTGTAGCATTTACAATTCCTACCAAGTGTGTGCTCATCGCCATCTGCGGTTTGTGTACTTCTATCATGTGGGGTGGAATCTTCAACCTTGCTGTTGAGGGTCTTGGCAAATACACTGCTCAGGCATCTGGTATCTTCATGATGATGGTAGTTGGTGGTGGTGTAATGCCTCTCATCCAGGATGCAGTTGCTAAGGCTGCTGGCCCTATCGCATCTTACTGGGTTATCATCGCCATGATCGCATACATTCTTTTCTATGCGCTCGCAGGTTGCAAGAATGTCAACAAGGACATCCCTGTAGAGTAAATTCCGGAAAAATCTATTCCCGGGTGAAGCAAAACTTGATTTATCCGGGAATAACTAGTTTATAATCAAATCTTTAACAATAACTTTTTAAACAACAACTATTATGGATATCGAAAAAGTAAGAAGCCGTTTCATCAAGCACTTTGATGGCAAAACAGGTAACATCTATATGTCACCAGGTCGTATTAACCTGATTGGCGAGCACACAGATTATAATGGTGGATTCGTATTCCCAGGTGCAGTAGATAAGGGTATTATGGCAGAGATCCGTCCTAACGGAACAGAGACAGTGATGCTCTACTCTATCGACCTGAAGGACCGTGTAGAGTTCAAGGTAAACGACCCAGAGGGTCCTCGCGCATCATGGGCACGCTACATCTACGGTATCTGCCAGGAGATGAAGGCCCTGGGTGTTGATGTAAAGGGCTTCAATGCTGCATTCTATGGCGACGTGCCTCTCGGTGCAGGTATGTCTTCTTCTGCTGCTCTTGAGAGCTGCTTCGCTTTCGCTTTGAACGATCTCTTCGGTGACAACAAGGTTTCTAAGTGGGATCTCGTTCTCGCTGGCCAGGCTACTGAGCACAAGTACGTAGGTGTAAACTGCGGTATTATGGACCAGTTTGCTTCTGTATTCGGCAAGGAGGGCAAGTTGATGCGTCTCGACTGCAACAGCCGTGAGTTCGAGTACTTCCCATTCGAGCCTAAGGGTTACAAGCTCTGCCTGGTTAACTCTAAGGTTAAGCACGAGTTGGCTGGTTCTCCATACAACGACCGCCGCAACTCTTGCGAGAACGTGGTTAAGCACATCGCTGCCAAGCACCCAGAGGCTAAGTTCGAGACTCTCCGCGATTGCACATGGGAGCAGTTGGAAGAGGTTCGCGCTGAGGTAGGCGAAGAGGATTACAGCCGCGCTCACTTCGTATTGGGCGAGAAGGACCGCGTATTGGCAGTCTGCGATGCTCTTCAGAAGGGTGACTACGAGACTGTAGGTCAGAAGATGTATGAGACTCACCACGGTTTGAGCAAGGAATACGAGGTAAGCTGCGAGGAGCTCGACTTCTTGAATGAGGTTGCCAAGGAGAACGGTGTTACCGGTAGCCGTATCATGGGTGGTGGCTTCGGTGGCTGCACCATCAACTTGGTTAAGGACGATATCTACGACAAGTTCGTTGAGGATGTTACAGCTAAGTTCACAGCTAAGTATGGTCACGCACCTGAGGTTTACCCAGTAGTTATCTCTGAGGGTTCTCACAAGGTTTGCTAATAGATACACATTATTATAATATAAAGGAACTGCAGTTGGTGTTTGCCAGCTGCAGTTTTTTCGTTATAAGATATTGTCCTGACTTGAAAGCTTTTGCCCTTTCAGGGCGACAGGCTTGCATCCACAGTAACCCAGGGCGTTGCCCTGGGCTAGGAGCTTCTGCCCTTTCAAGGGCGTCTGATCCTGGAGCTTTTGGGCGGAAATCAACCATTGATTGAAAAATGAAAATGACCGAAAATGACCTTGACCGGAAATGACCGGAAAAGCTTAATGACACTTAATGACCCAGACCTTAATGACACGACCGAATCATAAACTAACCCAATCATAAAACGAACCCATCATAAAACGAATCTTTGATAAAATTCCACATCTTTACACTACTCCATCATAAAACACAGAAAAAGACAAAAAACACGGGAAAAAGAGCAGAAAAGAGGGGGCTTTGATGCAAATAGTGTTAAAAACACACTATAGAAGAAAAAAAGTTTGGGAAAAGTATTGTGGTTTCAAAATAAAATTGTAATTTTACACCCAAAATTAGTAAACAACATTAAAAGCAACCTAGAAATGAACAACGTAAAGAACCTTTTTATGGGAGTTGGTTTCGCAGCAGTCGCTACCCTCTCAGCATGTTCTTCAAGCAGCAATGCTAGTTTAACACAGTCAGGCTTGAATCCAGCAGACTTCGATTCTACTGTTTTGGGCAAGAAGACTGAGTTAGTTACCCTCAAGAATGCCAACGGCATGGAGGTTTGCCTCACCAACTATGGTGGTCGTGTAGTTTCCATCTCTGTCCCTGACAAGGATGGCAAGCCTACAGATGTAGTGCTCGGCTACGACAACATCCACCAGTATGCAGACACACTCAACTCTCCTTCTGATTACGGATCATCAGTTGGCCGTTACGCCAATCGTATCAAGGACTCCAAGTTGACTCTTGCAGGCAAAACATATAATCTGAAGCCAAACGACAATGGCAACTGTCTTCACGGTGGTGGTGCTACCGGTTGGTTGAACCAGGTTTACGACATTACAGAGAAGAATGATTCTTCTGTAACCTTCACTATCCACGCAAAAGATGGCGAGAATGGTTTCCCTGGCAATGTTACTGCAACAGCAAAATATACGGTAAAGAGCAACAATACACTCGACATCGAGTTTGGTGCTACAACCGATAAGGAGACCGTGGTTAATATGACCAACCACAGTTACTTCAACTTGAATGGCGATCCTTCTAAGGAAGGTTTCGACCAGGTAATGTACATCAATGCTGATAAGTTCACACCTGCAGATTCACTCTATATTCCAACAGGTGAAATCAAGGACGTAGAAGGAACTCCAATGGACTTCCGCACTCCTACCGAGATTGGCAAGAAGGTAGATTACAGCTTCGACCAGATCAAGAACGCTACAGGTTACGACCACAACTGGTGTCTGAACACCTATAAGGATGGCAAGGGCGACGACAAGACCGTCTGCGCAAGCCTCTACTCTCCAAAGAGCGGAATCCTCCTTGAAGTCTTCACCAATGAGCCAGGAATCCAGGTTTATACAGGTAACTTCCAGGGCACAGGTATTGCCTGCAAGCATGGAATCAAGTATCCTAAGCACGTGAGCGTCTGCTTCGAGAGCCAGAAGTATCCAGATTCACCTACCAAGATAGCCCAGGGCGTAAAGGGATGGACAGATGCAACCTTGAAGCCAGGAGAGAAATACTACTCTCACCTCGCTTACAAGTTCAGCGTTAAGAAGTAAGGAATGGCTATGCGGCGGATTGCAAATCCACCGAGACCCAAGTAAGGAATGGCAAAGCGGCGGATTACAAATCCGCCGAACTCCATAGGATTAAGCATCCTATAAAAGAAAGAATAAACAATAATAAATAAACAAACGATCTTATAGTAATTATGAATTGGAATTCAACAGAATTCGTATGGCTTGATTGGACAGTACTCGCCATTGGTGTAATCGGCGTTATCTGGGCAGTCTGGCATGCGATTGTGAAAGACAGAAAGGCTCAGAAGGGCGAAGACTCTTCTGCTTACCTCTTCGGTAAGGGCGAGCCATGGTATGTAATCGGTATGGCTATCTTCGCAGCCAACATCGGTTCAGAGCACCTTGTGGGTCTTGCTGGTACTGGCGCTAAGAGCGGTGTAGGTATGGCTCACTGGGAGATGCAGGGTTGGATGATCCTCATCCTCGGTTGGTTGTTCGTACCTTTCTATCAGTTGCTCATCAACAAGATGGGTAAGATCATCACCATGCCAGACTTCCTGAAGTTCCGCTACACTCAGCGCACAGGTTCATGGCTCTCAATCATCACACTCGTAGCTTACATCCTCACCAAGGTGAGCGTTACTGCACTTACAGGTGGTATTTTCTTCGAGTATCTCTGGGGCTTGAACTTCTGGGTAGGTGCTATCGGTTTGATCATCCTCACCACCATCTTCACCGTATTCGGTGGTATGAAGGGTGTAATGACCTTGTCAACCATCCAGACTCCTATTCTCGTCATCGGTTCATTCCTCGTGCTCTTCCTCGGTCTCTCTACCCTCGGCGGTGGAAGCATCTCTGCAGGTTGGGCAGATATGATGGACTACTGCGGCAAGTTGAACAACGGCTACGGTACAACCCACATGTTCCACTGGGAGGCAGGTGACTCAATGTATCAGGAGTATCCAGGTTTCGTAGTATTCATCGGTGCAACCATCATTGGTTTCTGGTACTGGTGTACTGACCAGCACATCGTTCAGCGTGTACTCGGTCAGGTTCCTGGCGAAAGCAACGTAGAGGTAATGAAGCGTGCCCGCCGCGGTACTATCGCTGCCGGTTTCTTTAAGGTTCTCCCTTGCTTCATGTTCCTCATTCCAGGTATGATTGCAGCAGCTTTGGCTCAGAAGGGCGCAATCCAGATGAACGAGACTGATGCAGCCTTCGCCATCATGGTAAAGACCGTACTTCCTGCAGGTATCAAGGGAATCGTAACCATCGGTTTCATCTGCGCACTCGTTGCTTCATTGGCAGCATTCTTCAACAGCTGTGCTACCCTCTTCACCGAGGACTTCTACAAGCCATTGAAGAAGGGAATGTCTGAGGCTCACTACGTACTCGTTGGCCGTATCGCTACCGTAGTAGTTGTAGTTCTCGGTTTTGCCTGGTTGCCAATCATGATGAAGATGGACACCCTTTACAACTACCTCCAGGGAATCCAGTCACTCCTGGCTCCAGCCATGGTAGCAGTATTTGCGATGGGTATTTTCTTCAAGAAGATTACTCCAAAGGCAGGCGAATACACCATGATTACCGGTTTCCTCATCGGTATGCTCCGCCTCGTTACCAACGTCATTACTGATACAGGTAAGGCAACAATGGATGGTGCGTTCTGGGATTACACAGCATGGTTCTGGCAGACCAACTGGCTCGTGTTCGAGTGCTGGCTGCTCGTCTTCCTCATCATCTTCATGGTAGTAGTGAGCTGCTTCACTCCAGCCCCAAGCAAGGAGCAGGTAGAGGCAATCACCTTCACATCCGACTTCAAGAAGTCTATCCGTGAGAGCTGGGGTGCGTTCGATATCATTGGTACAATCGTAGTAATCGGCCTCTGCGCTGCATTCTACGCTTACTTCTGGTAAAATATAGAAAAAGTTAGGAGTTAGAAGCTGAAAGGATGGAATTTTCCTTTAGTGTGTAATAGTTAGCAGGTTCCTTTCTTCTCCTTCTGACTCCCAACTTCCCTAAAAAAAACTATCAATCAAATTCATTGAATCTTAACATCAAAAATCAACACGACCATGACGCAGTTTTATAATGAATACTCCAAAGTTCTGGTTTCCGTGGACTGCATTATCTTCGGATTTAACGGCAACAACCTTCAAGTTCTGATAGGCAAACGTAAAATGGACCCGGGACGCGGCGAATGGTCACTCTATGGTGGTTTCGTTGGAGCCAACGAAAATCTAGAGGACGCTGCAAACAGAGTCATCCTGGATCTTACTGGAATGAAGAACCTCTATATTAGACAAGTGGGTGCGTTCGGCCGAATCGACCGTGACCCAGGTGAGCGAGTCATCTCCATCGCCTATTGCGCCCTCATCAATGTGGTAGATTACGATGATAGTCTCCGCATCGAGCACGGCCTGGAATGGGTAAGTCTGAACGAACTTCCAGAACTCTATTCCGACCACCGCACCATGATTCACGACGCCATCTGTCAGATCCGCCGTCGCATCAATCATGAGCCACTGAGCTTCAAGCTCCTCCCCGACCTCTTTACGCTGACTCAGCTTCAGCACGTGTTCGAGGCTGTGATGGGAGAAGAGATTGACAAGCGCAACTTCCGCAAGCGCGTGAAGGATATTGACTTTATCGAGAAGACAGAACTCATCGACAAGGTTACTTCGAAACGAGGCGCCGCCCTCTACCGCTTCAACAAGAAAGCATACGAGGAAGACCCATCGTTCAACTTGAAATAGAAAACAAACAGTTCCTTTGCTGAAGGAACTCCCAATATAGAAACAAATAACTTTAACGAAATATATTATGTTAGAAGAATTAAAAGAAAAAGTGTTCAAGGCAAACCTTGACCTGGTGAAGCACAACCTCGTGCTCTTTACATGGGGAAATGTAAGCGGAATCGACCGCGAGAAGGGTCTGGTTGTCATCAAGCCATCAGGTGTTGACTATGACACCATGAAGGCTAGCGACATGGTGGTAGTTGACCTGGAGACCGGCAAGGTTGTTGAAGGCGACCTGAATCCATCTTCAGATACTCCTACCCACCTGGTTCTCTACCGTGCATTCCCAGAGTTGGGCGGCGTGGTTCACACCCACTCTACCTACGCTACAGCCTGGGCTCAGGCAGGATTGGACATCCCTAACATCGGTACTACTCACGCAGACTATTTCCACGACTGCATTCCTTGCACCGATGCAATGACAGAGGATATGATGGCTGAGTATGAGCACAATACAGGTGTAGTAATCGTTGACAGATTCAAGAAGGACAACATCAACCCGGTTCACACTCCAGGCGTACTGGTGAAGAACCACGGTCCTTTCACATGGGGTAAGGATGCTGACCAGGCAGTTTATCACGCAGTGGTAGCCGAGCAGGTGGCAAAGATGGCGTTCATCTCTTTCAGCGTGAATCCAAACACCACCATGAACCCATTGCTCGTAGAGAAGCACTTCAACCGCAAGCACGGTCCTAACGCTTACTACGGACAGAAGAAGCACTAATCTCCGAATGAGATTGATGCTGACAGAAGAAGTAAAAAAAAGATTTTCAATAACAACATTAAAAACAACAAACAATCATGATTAAAGCATTTGAGAATTTAGAGGTATGGTTTGTAACTGGTGCACAGCTTCTTTACGGAGGCGAGACAGTTAAGATAGTAGATGGTCACTCAAAGGACATGGTAGATGGTCTGAACAACAGTGGCATCATCCCAATCAAGGTAGTTTACAAGGGCACAGCTAACTCTTCTGCAGAGGTAGAGGCTGTAATGAAGGCTGCCAACAACGACGCTAAGTGCGTCGGTATCATCACATGGATGCACACCTTCTCACCAGCTAAGATGTGGATCAAGGGCTTGCAGGCTCTCGAGAAGCCTCTCCTCCACTTCCACACTCAGTACAACGCAGAACTCCCTTGGGATTCTATCGACATGGACTTCATGAACCTCAACCAGTCAGCTCACGGTGACATCGAGTTCGGTCACATCTGCACCCGCATGCGCATCCCGAGAAAGGTAGTTGTAGGTTACTGGAAGAGCGAAGAGGCTCAGAAGCAGATTGCAACATGGGCTCGCGTAGCTGCAGGTGTTGCTGATGCTCACAACGTACGCTGCCTCATGTTCGGTATGAACATGAACAACGTAGCCGTAACAGATGGCGACCGCGTAGAGTTCGAGCAGCGTATGGGTTACCACGTAGATTACTACCCAGTATCTTCACTCATGGAGTACTTCAAGAAGGTAACTGATGCAGAGGCTGATGCTCTCGTTGAGGAGTACAAGAAGGAATATACCATCAAGATTGATGAGTCTGGTGAGGAAGTTTACTGGGAGAAGGTAAAGAACGCAGCTAAGGCAGAGATTGCTCTCCGTCGCGTATTGAAGGATGAGAATGCAGTAGCATTCACAACCAACTTCGATGACCTCGGCGATGCAGACATCGACGATCCTAACTTCTGCGGTTTCGACCAGATTCCTGGTTTGGCTTCACAGCGCCTGATGGCAGAGGGTTACGGTTTCGGTGCAGAGGGTGACTGGAAGACAGCTTGCCTCTACCGCACACTCTGGGTTATGAACCAGGGCTTGGAGAAGGGTTGCTCATTCCTCGAGGACTACACACTCAACTTCGCTGCCGACCGCACATCTAGCCTCCAGAGCCACATGCTCGAGGTTTGCCCATTGATCGCTACAGACAAGCCAAAGCTCGAGGTTCACTTCCTCGGCATCGGTATCCGTAAGCAGCAGACAGCTCGCCTCGTATTCACATCTAAGACCGGCAAGGGTGTAAAGGCAACAGTAGTTGACCTCGGCAACCGTTTCCGTCTCATCGCAAGTGAGGTAGAGTGCATCGAGCCAAAGGCAATGCCTAAGCTCCCTGTAGCTTCAGCTCTCTGGGTTCCACAGCCAACCTTCGAGATTGGTGCAGGTGCCTGGATCCTTGCTGGTGGTACTCACCACAGTGCATTCTCTTACGACATCACTGCTGAGTACTGGGAGGACTTCTGCGAGATTCTGGGTATTGAGTTCGTCAACATCGACAAGAACACAACTATCAGCAGCTTCAAGCAGCAGCTCCGCAACAACGAGATTTATTACATGCTCAACAAGGCATTGCGATAATTTTTAATATATATAAGAAATGAGCGCAAAAACTATTATAGAATCAGGTAAGGCCATTCTCGGTATCGAGTTTGGCTCTACCCGAATCAAGGCTGTCTTGATTGACACCGACAACAACCCTATCGCACAGGGTAGCTTTGAGTGGGAAAACCAGTTGGTTGATGGCCTCTGGACTTACAGCATCGACACCATCTGGAAGGGTTTGCAGGATTGCTACGCCGACCTCCGCAAGAACGTGAAGGCAGAGTACGACTGCGAAATCAAGCAGTTGGCTGCCATCGGTATCTCTGCGATGATGCACGGCTACATGGCTTTCGGCAAGGATGAGAACATCCTCGTTCCTTTCCGCACCTGGCGCAATACCAACACCGCCCAGGCAGCCGCCGAGCTTTCAGAGCTCTTCCACTTCAACATCCCATTGCGTTGGAGTATCTCTCACGTTTACCAGGCTATCCTGAACGGTGAGGAGCACATCAACAAGATTGACTTCCTCACCACGCTCGCCGGTTACATTCACTGGCAGCTCACAGGCAAGAAGGTTCTGGGCGTAGGCGACGCATCAGGTATGCTCCCTATCGATTCCAACACCAACAACTACGATGCTGAGATGGTGGCTAAGTTCGACAAGCTCATCGAGCCTAAGAACCTGGGCTGGAAGATTCTCGACATTCTCCCAGAGGTTTTGAACGCAGGTGAAGACGCAGGCGTTCTGACCGAGGAAGGTGCGAAGAAGCTCGACCCATCTGGCACACTCCAGGCTGGTGCTCCTCTCTGTCCTCCAGAGGGCGATGCTGGTACGGGCATGGTAGCTACCAACGCCGTACGTCAGCGCACCGGTAACGTAAGTGCAGGTACTTCTTCTTTCTCAATGATTGTATTGGAGAAAGCCTTGAGCCAACCTTACGAAGTCATTGATATGGTGACAACTCCAGACGGCAGTCCTGTTGCCATGGTTCACTGCAACAACTGTACTTCCGACCTCAATGCATGGGTTGGCTTGTTCAAGCAGTACCAGGAGTTGCTCGGCGTTCCTGTAGATATGAACGAAGTGTTCGGCAAGCTCTACAACCACGCTCTCGAGGGCGATGCAGACTGCGGCGGACTGATTGCTTACAACTACATCTCTGGTGAGCCTGTAACAGGTCTTGCAGAAGGTCGCCCAATGTTCGTACGTTCTGCCAACGACCACTTCAACCTCGCCAATTTCATGCGCGCCAACCTCTACGCTTCAGTAGCCGTATTGAAGATTGGTAACGATGTATTGTTCAAGGATGAGAAGGTACAGGTGGACCGCATCACCGGTCATGGCGGTTTGTTCAAGACCAAGGGTGTAGGTCAGCGCATTCTTGCAGCAGCCATCAACTCCCCTATCTCTGTCATGGAGACTGCAGGCGAAGGTGGTGCATGGGGTATTGCCCTGCTCGCAGGCTACCTCGTCAACAATGCTGAGAAGCTGAGCCTGGCTGATTACCTCGACCAGAAGGTATTCGCCGGCAACACCGGTGTAGAAATCGCGCCTACAGCAGAAGACGTAGCAGGTTTCGACAAGTACATCGAAACCTACAAGGCTGGTCTTGCCATCGAGCAGGCAGCTGTAGCCAACAAGAAATAATCCCATCTTTTTCAGTACGTTTGTGGGGGGAATTGACCCTCACAAACGTACTATCAATAAATTTAAACTTCAATTTACCCCTATTCTTATAACAACACAAAACTTACAAACATGATGAATAAACTTTTCGCTGCTGCCCTCCTCTCTTCAGCAGTTGCATTCTCAGCCCAGGCTCAGGATGTAACAGGAACCATCCATGCGAGCCAGGGAACGCAGAAGATAAACCGTGAAATCTACGGACAGTTTGCCGAGCACCTCGGTAGCTGCATCTATGGTGGACTCTGGGTAGGTCCGGAGTCAAACATTCCTAACACCCAGGGTTACCGCAACGACGTGCTCCAAGCCCTCAAGGACCTCAAGGTTCCAGTTTTGAGATGGCCAGGAGGATGCTTCGCCGACGAGTACCACTGGATGGACGGAATCGGTCCGCGTGAGAATCGCCCTAAGATGCAGAACAACAACTGGGGAGGAACCATCGAGGACAACTCCTTCGGAACCCACGAGTTCCTGAATCTCTGCGAGATGCTGGGCTGCGAGCCTTACATCAGCGGTAACGTAGGTTCGGGAACGGTAGAGGAACTGGCTAAATGGGTAGAATACATGACCAGCGACGGCGATACTCCGATGGCAAAGCTCCGCCGAAAGAACGGACGCGACAAGGCATGGAAGGTGAAATACCTCGGAGTGGGCAACGAGAGCTGGGGATGCGGTGGAAACATGCGCCCAGAATACTACGCGGACCTCTTCCGCCGTTACTCCGTATATTGCCGCAACTATGATGGCAACGAACTCTACAAGATTGCATCAGGAGCCAGCGACTATGATTACAACTGGACCAAGGTGCTGATGGACCGTGTAGGTCACCGTGCCAACGGAATTTCCCTACATTATTATACAGTAACCGGATGGAGCGGAAGCAAGGGTTCGGCTACCAAGTTCAGCAACGACGACTACTACTGGACCATGGGCAAGTGCCTCGGCATTGAAGACGTAATCAAGAAGCACGAAGCCATCATGGACAAGGCTGACCCTAAGAAGCAGATCGGTCTGCTCGTAGATGAATGGGGAACCTGGTGGGATGAGGAACCAGGAACCATCAAGGGTCACCTCTATCAGCAGAACTGTATGCGCGATGCTTTCGTCGCAGCTCTCTCATTGAATGTCTTCCACCGTCACGCCGACCGCATCAAGATGGCAAACATCGCTCAGGTAGTGAACGTGCTCCAGTCTATGATCCTCACCGACACCAAGGGCACCGGTCACATGGTTCTCACTCCAACCTACCACGTGTTCAAGATGTACAAGGACTTCCAGGATGCAACCTATCTCCCTATGGACGTGAAGTGCGATTCTATGGATGTTCGTGGCGATGATCACGCCAAGGATGGCAGAAAGATTCCAGTGGTTTCTACATCAGCTGCCAAGAAGGCAGACGGCACCGTAGTGGTTTCACTCGCCAACGTAAGCCTCGACAAGGCTCAGGAGGTAGTGTTCAGCCTCGATGGACTGAAGGCTCCAAAGACAGTGGCAGGCGAGATCCTGACCTGCAAGAAGGTGAGCGATTTCAACGATTTCGAGCACCCGGATGTAGTGAAGCCAGCAACATTCAAGGATGCAAAATTGAAGAAAAACACCTTGAAAGTGAAAATTCCTGCAAAATCTATCGTAGTTTTGAAAATAAAATAGTACTTTTGTAGGGTAAATTGCTCATATCATCAGTCCTCTTCACGATAAGAGGCTGATGAGCAATCAGTTTCAGCAGAAAAACAATAACAACAACATTAAATACAATTGTATGATGAACGACATTAAAGTAATGAATCATGCAGCAGATAATATCCGTATCTTGGCTGCTTCAATGGTAGAAAAGGCAAACTCTGGTCACCCAGGTGGTGCTATGGGTGGTTCTGACTTCATCAACGTGCTCTTCTCTGAGTACCTGGTTTATGATCCAGCAGATCCAACATGGACTGGCCGCGACCGCTTCTTCCTCGACCCAGGTCACATGAGCCCAATGCTCTATGCAGGTTTGGCTTTGCGCGGTTTCTTCTCTATCGAAGACCTCAAGCAGTTCCGCCAGTGGGGTTCTGTAACTCCAGGTCACCCAGAGCTCGATCTTCAGCGTGGTATCGAGAACTCATCAGGTCCTCTCGGTCAGGGTCACGCCCTCGCAGCTGGTGCAGCTGTTGCTGAGAAGTTCCTTGAGGCACGTCTGGGTTCAACCATGATGCAGCACAAGATCTACGCATACATTTCTGATGGTGCTGTAGAGGAGGAAATCTCTCAGGGTGTTGGTCGTATCGCCGGCAACCTCGGTTTGAACAACCTCATCATGTTCTACGATTCCAACGACATCCAGCTCTCTACAGAGTGTGGCGTTGTAATGAACGAGGATACTGAGATGAAGTACAAGGCTTGGGGCTGGAATGTCATCAAGATCAACGGTAACGACGTGGCTCAGATTCGTGAGGCTCTCGATGCTGCCCAGAAGGAGCAGGATCGCCCTACCCTCATCATCGGTAAGACCGTTATGGGTAAGGGTGCTCTCCGCGCAGACGGCACAAGCTACGAGGCTTGCATCAATACTCACGGTGCTCCTCTCGGTGGCGACGCTTACGTTAATACCATCAAGCACCTCGGTGGTGATCCTGAGAATGCATTCGTTATCTTCGACGATGTAAAGGAGATCTACGCTAAGCGTGCTGAGGAGTTGAAGAAGATTGTTGCTGAGCGCAAGGCTGCAGAGGCTGAGTGGCGCAAGGCTAACCCAGAGAAGGCTGCTCAGATGGATGAGTGGTTCAGCGGCAAGGCTCCTAAGGTAGATTGGAGCAAGGTTGAGCAGAAGGCTGGTTCAGCTACACGTGCTGCTTCTGCTGCTTGTCTCGGTGTTTTGGCAGAGCAGGTTCCTAACATGATCTGTGCATCTGCTGACCTTTCTAACTCAGATAAGACAGATGGTTTCTTGAAGAAGACCAAGAGCATCGTTCGCGGTGACTTCTCAGGTGCTTTCTTCCAGGCAGGTGTTGCTGAGTTGACAATGGCTGATATGTGTATCGGTATGATGCTCCACGGTGGTGTAGTTGCAGCAATGGGTACATTCTTCGTATTCTCTGATTATATGAAGCCAGCTGTTCGTCTCGCTGCCCTGATGCAGGTTCCAGTTAAGTTCATCTGGACTCACGATGCATTCCGCGTTGGTGAGGACGGACCTACTCACGAGCCAGTTGAGCAGGAGGCACAGATCCGCCTGATGGAGAAGTTGAAGAACCACGCAGGCAAGGACAGCGTTCGCGTATTCCGTCCAGCTGATGCTGACGAGACTACTGTTTGCTGGAAGCTCGCTATGGAGAATGTTGAGACTCCTACAGCTTTGATCTTCTCTCGCCAGGGCATCGCTAAGTTGCCAGAGGGAACAGACTACGAGCAGGCTGCCAAGGGTGCTTACATCGTAGCAGGCAGCGACGAGAATCCAGACGTTATCCTCGTAGCAAGCGGTTCTGAGGTTTCTACATTGGAGGCTGGTTGCGAGGCTTTGCGTGCCGACGGCATCAAGGTTCGCGTGGTAAGTGCTCCATCAGAGGGCTTGTTCCGTGGTCAGAGCAAGGAATATCAGGAGAGCGTATTGCCAAAGAACGCTAAGATCTTCGGTATGACTGCTGGTCTTCCTGTAACACTCCAGGGTCTCGTAGGCGCTAATGGTAAGGTTTGGGGCATGGAGAGCTTCGGTTTCTCTGCTCCTTACAAGGTGCTCGATGAGAAGCTCGGCTACACAGGTGAGAACGTTTACAAGCAGGTAAAGGCTTTCTTGGCTGAAGCTTAATTAGCATAAACTAAACAGGAGTTGGAAGCTGGAGTTGGAGATTTTGCCGGATGGCAGATTTCCATTTCCGGCATCCGACTCCTTTCACTCTTTTAATATTAACCTTGTGAAGGATAAGGGTTTACCCCGGTTTCTTCACTTAAAAACTTAAAGTATTATGGAAGTAAAGACAGTTGGTATTGCATGCGACCATGCAGGTTTTCCATTGAAGCAGTTCGTATTGGAATATTTGGAGAAGAAGGGTTATCCTGTAAAGGATTACGGTACATACAGCGATGCGAGTGTTGACTATCCTGACTTCGGCCATGCGCTCGGCGAAGGCATTGAGAGCGGCGAGGTTTATCCAGGTATCGGCATTTGCGGCAGTGGCGAGGGAATCGCCATGACTTTGAACAAGCATCAGGGTGTACGTGCCGGTTTGGCATGGTGCAAGGAGATTGCTCATCTCGTTCGTCAGCACAATGATGCCAATGTATTGGTACTTCCAGGACGTTTCATCGACAATAAGACCGCCGAGGCTATCCTCGACGAGTTCTTCGCTACTACCTTCGAGGGTGGTCGCCATGAGCGCCGCGTCAAGAAGATTCCTCTCCAGAAGTAAGGAAGGAATTTAAGGAAAGGAGTTAAGGAGTTAAGAAGTTAAGAAGTTAAGGAGTTAAGACGAATGCCTAGTAGATTAAAAACTACGCCAAAAGACTGTTGTCTTAACTCCTTTAACTTCTTAACTCCTTTAACTCCTTAATATCTATAACCATCAAAACATAAAGATTATGAGCAAATACTTTGCAGAATCAGAACTCATCATCAATGAGGATGGAAGTTGCTTCCACCTCCATTTACGCCCGGAACAGGTGGCGGATAAAGTAATCCTCGTAGGCGACCCAGGCAGAGTAGCCCTCGTAGCATCCCATTTCGAGGAGAAGGAATGCGAGGTGGCAAGCCGCGAATTCCACGCCATCACCGGTACATATAAAGGCAAGAGAATCACCGTGCAGAGCACCGGAATCGGATGCGATAATATTGACATCGTGGTCAACGAGTTGGATGCACTGAAGAACATCGACTTCGCTACTCGCACCGAGAAACCGGAGCACACCACCCTCACCCTCGTGCGCATCGGAACCTGCGGCGGATTGCAGTTCAACTGTCCTGCCGGAACCTTCGTCGCTTCACAGAAGAGCATCGGTTTCGATGGACTCATCAACTTCTATGCCCGCCGCAACGAAATCTGCGACCTCGAGACAGAGGCTGAATTCAAGCGCCAGGTAAAGTGGAACGACCAGATTGGCAATCCATACTGCGTGAACAACGACCCGGAGCTGCTCAATCAGATTGCCGGCGACGATATGGTTCGCGGAATCACCATCGCCTGCGGCGGATTCTACGGTCCTCAGGGCAGAGAACTCCGTGCCCCGCTTGCCGACCCGGAACTTAATCAGAAGATTGAAGCATTCGAGTATAAAGGCTTGCGCGTCAATAACTTTGAGATGGAGAGTTCAGCCCTGGCTGGTCTTTCTCTCCTCTTAGGCCATAAGGCACTCACCTGCTGCATGGTCATCGCCAATCGCCGTGCCCTCAGTGCCAACACAGGCTATAAGAGCACCATCGACAACTTGATAAAAGTAGTATTAAACAGAATTTAAAGTAAAAGAAAAATGAATCAAGAAGAATGTATCTGCGCCCTGGCAACTCCAGCTGGCGGTGCAATCGGAATCATCCGACTCAGCGGCTCCGACGCCATTACCCTCACCGACAAAATCTTCCAGTCTGCCAACGGCAAATCCCTGGAAGAAGCCAAGCCCTACACCCTGCATTATGGAGAAATCAAGGATAAGGATGGCAACACCATCGATGATGTTCTGGTGAGCGTGTTCCGTGCACCCCACAGTTATACAGGCGAGAATTCCACCGAAATTTCCTGTCACGGCAGCCGGTACATTCTTCAGCAGGTTCTCCATCGCTTTACGGAGGTAGGATGTCGCCAGGCAGAACCCGGCGAATACACCCGTCGTGCCTATCTCAACGGCAAGATGGACCTCTCGCAGGCAGAGGCAGTAGCTGATCTCATCGCCTCTACCAACAAGGCAACCCACAAGATGGCGCTTAGCCAACTGAAGGGTCACTTCAGTAACGAACTCTCCCTGCTGCGCGAAAAATTATTAAAGATGACTTCGCTCCTGGAGTTGGAGCTGGACTTCAGCGACCACGAGGAACTGGAGTTTGCCGACCGCAGCGATCTCCAGGCACTAGCCGAAGAAATCAATCATAAGATTACCGCCCTCGCCCACTCCTTCGAGACCGGCAACGCCCTGAAACAGGGAGTAGCCGTAGCCATCGTAGGCAAGACGAATGTGGGCAAGAGCACCCTGCTCAACCGTCTGCTCCACGAGGAAAAAGCCATCGTGAGCGACATTCACGGAACCACCCGAGACGTAATCGAAGACACCACCCTCATCGACGGAATCACCTTCCGCTTCATAGATACGGCAGGAATCCGCAAGACGGATGATGTGGTAGAGAACATCGGAATAGAGCGCACCTTCCAGAAGATGGAAGAGGCGAAGATAGTAATCTGGCTATTGGACGAGCAGCCATCGGTCTCAGAAATCGAGGAGATGAAGCAGAAGAACCAGGGCAAGAAGCTGCTGGTGGTATTCAATAAGATGGATAAGCTGGAGGGTGAAAAGCTTGAGTTCGATAAGTTCACTCATTCCTGCGGTTCAGATTCCAGTGAAGCAGAATCCACTGAAGCAGAATTCCCACTCTTTATCAGTGCCCGCACGGGCGAGAACGTTTCATCCCTGGAACAGGCATTAGTAAAAGCCGCTGATATTCCGGAGATTACCGAGAACGACGTCATCATTACGAGTGCCCGCCACTACGAGGCACTTCTCCGTGCCCAGGATTCCCTCTCCCGCGTATTGGAGTCGATGGAAATGGGAATGAGCGGCGACATCATCGCCGAGGATTTGAAAATGGTACTGGAGGAGCTGGGAGAAATCACCGGTGGACAGATCAGCAGCCAGGAAACGCTGAACAATATCTTCAAGCACTTCTGCATCGGAAAATAAGTCGTGATAAACAACGATTAATATCGACAACAAATGATAGTTAAGGTGCTCAAAATGAGCACCTTTCTTTTTAGCCTTACTATTGGTTATAATCAATGGTAAGGCTTTTTTAGCACCTTTTTGTACCGCTCTTGTACCTCCACTTTTCAAAAGTAATAATTTGAGACTCCATTTTTGGCAAATGAGTGCAAGATTGCCGAGAGTTTTGGACAATGATGGACGATGATATAAGACTATTGAAAATAAACGGAGTAATGACAGACGACTTTTTCTACAATAAATTAAGTAAAAAAGTATAAAAAGCGTACAAATGACAGCAAGCAAAGAAAGAATTCTAAAAATTTGCGAGTATTGCGGGAAGAGCTTCTATGCATCAAAATCCACAACTCGTTATTGCTCCAAGCAATGCAACAGTTATGCCTATAAGGCAGCAAGACGTGAGGAGAAAGTAAAGATGGCTGAGACAATGAGCCACCGAAAAGCTTCCGAGAAATCCATGTCTGAAATCCTCGTGAAAGAATACCTCACTATTCAAGAGGTCGCTATACTTTTGGGACTAAGCAGACAGACCATATATAATATGGTGTATAGTGGTAAGTTGCGAGCATCCAAGATTACTTCTCGTTTATCTTTAATCAGAAAGCGAGATATAGATTATCTTGTTGATAGTTTGCCATACACCACAAAAAAAAGTGCTTCAAAAGAAGCAGTTCATGCAAACCGAGAGCTACCTGTTCCAGAATATTACTCTGCCAAGGAAATTGCAGAAGTCCACAACACTTACGAGACTGCCATCTATGAGATAGTCAAGAAAGTCAAGATTTCAAGAATATCCATACAAGGAAGAGTATATTGGAACAAGAAAGAGGTGGATGATTATTTTGCACACCTGTCTCCAGATCCAACCATCAGTGAATGGATGACTGTTATGGACATTCAACAGAAATATTGTATGACGAAAACAGCCGTATATAGTTTCGTTAGTCACAATGCTATTCCAAGAAAAATGGAAGGTAACAAAATTCTGTATTCCAAGCGTCATGTACAATTGGCAAAAGGGGAATCCGTAGAAGACCAACTTTATTATACAATACCGGAGGCCATGAAGTTGTATGGTTTAAGTCAGGACCAGATTTATAAGCGTATCAAGAAATACGCCATTGAAAAGGTGAAGATTGGCAAGTATATCAAGATTTCCAAGCGAGATTTAGAGAAAGCTATCGGCAAGCCTAAGGTTATTTAGCGGTTATCAAAAGGTTAAGTTGTACCCCATTACATAACTCTATTATTTTGCAATCGATTTCAAAGATCTCTTAATACGGGATCATATATGAAACATAAGTATCACATTATAAAAAGTAAACATCATGGTAAATACATGTACAAGAGTTTCTCTTCGCCAAAGAGCGATTAAAAACGACCGTATTTCTCTTTATTTGGATTTCTATCCACCAGTACGCAACCCTGAGACTATGCAAATGAGTCGCAGGGAATATTTAGGTATCTATATCTATGCTCATCCAAAGAATGAGATGGAACGTGAGTTTAATACAGATATGCTCAACAAAGCAGAGGCCATCCGTTGTATCAGAACCCAATCACTCATCAATGAAGAATTTGGTTTTTTGGACAAAACACGACAGAAAGCTGATTTTTTGGCATACTTTGAGAAGATGACACATAAGAAAGATGACAAGTGGACATGCGTCTACAAGCATTTCTTCAAATTTGTTCAAGGTCATTGTACATTTGGGGATGTGACAGTGGAACTTTGCAAAAAGTTCAGAGAGTATCTTCTGAATGCAAATCAGTTGAGGCGAACAAAACAAAAGGTATCTCTCAACTCTGCAGCAGGTTACTACTCTACTTTCCGTGGTCTCTTAAAAATCGCCTATCGTGACAAGTGGCTACGTGAGAACATCAATGACTATCTGGACAAGATTGAGCCACAAGATGTAAAGAAGGAGTTTCTAACCCTCGATGAAGTAAAGCAGTTGGCAGCTACTCCTTGCGATATACCTGTACTGAAGTCTGCCTCCCTTTTCGCTTGCCTCACAGGATTGCGTATCAGCGACATCTTGAAATTGCGCTGGGAAGATTTCGAGATTGCTCCTGACCAAGGCTATTGCATTCGCATCCGTACCCAGAAGACACAAACCGAAGCAACCCTACCTATAAGCAATGAGGCGTATGAGCTTTGCGGAGAACCAAGCACGGGAATCGTCTTCAAAGAATTGAAACGTAGTATGATTAATTATCCTCTCAAGATATGGGTAAGAAAAGCAGGAATTAAGAAGCCAATTTCATTCCATTCATTTCGCCATACGTATGCAACCATCCAGATTTCTTTGGGTACAGATATTTATACGGTTTCTAAAATGCTTACACATAAGAACGTAAGCACAACACAAATATACGCTGATCTCGTCAATTCAAAGAAAAGAGAGACGGCAAACAAGATTTCTCTGAAATAATGCCATTGCATTCATTTCATACCGCCCGATATTGAAAAAATGTTCAATATCGGGCTTTTTAGTTAAAGGCTCCTAAAAGTTTTACGTGAGTCACGCGTGACTCACGTGTCTGTTTCTGCAGTTTTTCCTATTTTTGCGCCACAAATAATTAATAATACGCAATATGAAACAGTTTAAAAAAGAATTTTTGACACAGCATTTATTGGTTTTGTGTGCAATGTCTATCATTGGTGCACTTGTTCGCAACGAAGCTATGCAATATGGTGTAGACACCTTTAGCTGCAACTTGACGTTCGTTATCTCAACTACCATACTGATGGTTGTTTATCTCCATGCATTAGATAGTATCGTACGATTGCTTGCCTCATGGTTTAAGCATATCTTTTGTAATACAGTAAACAATACAGAAAGAAAGCGTCTGTCTTCTATTGCCATCAATGAAACAAATACATATGACGAGGGGGAAGAGCTAAACCTGGAAGATGTAACTTTCGTCTATGCAGATGAAGCCTCTTCTTGTATTACAAGCTATGAACAGTTGAGACAGGAAGCATTGGAAGACAAAGCCAAAAAGGAAAAGGTCTTGTTAAACTCAGCTATCGATTATACCAGAAGAACTTTTGCTGCCTACATGAAAGAGGAGCATTTGAACCAACTTTGTGACAACATCGCTATTTTCCAGTGTTGTACCTCTACACACATGAGGCATCATTCATTGATTGTTGATAAGGCTATTCGTACTATAGACTTAATGCATTATGCTTGGAATATAGGAAATCTCTTCAAGAAGAAAGGCATTGATACAGCAACCTTTATAAAACAAGTTTTTGCTGATGCGCTGGTTGATGTGGAAATATCCACTATTATAAGGAAGTTAAGAATGGAAGGTACCTGCATCATAGAATTACTACCAAGCTTAGATGTTCAAGGCGGAATCAAGACACATTATTGTTGCTGATAAGCATTGAGCAGTTATTCAGAGGTTATATCTCAGTGATATTTATCTCCATTACATAACTCATTTACTTTGTACCCGAATAATAAAAAATGAACAGATATGATAAATGAAAGTATCACCTTTGATAAGTTACCACAAGCGGTATCTTATTTAACAGAACAAGTTATCGAGTTGAAGCAAATGGTATCAGCACTTCAACCTACATCATCAGCAAATAACCATATATTGGTTGAGATTGATGAGGCTGCTATTATTATAATGAAGTCGAAGCCAACCATTTATCGATTGGTTAACCAAGGCATTCTGCCATCCTATAAAAAAGGTAAGAAGCTATACTTCTATAAGGATGAGCTGCTTGCATGGATTGAGAATGGTCGAAAAGCTACCAAGGAGCAGAACCATTCTGAAATGCTAAAAGCCATGCAAGGTGGAATGAAGCGCAAACCCAAGTCAATGTATAATTTTTAACTCTATGCCAAATGACAGCTTTAAATAACAATAAGGAAACTTCCATCAATCCAATGATTATCATGGATAAGGCTATTGATATGAGTACTCGCCTATCAGGAAGCCAGTTTCCCGTAAGCATCTTTCCAGCCAAGATTCAGAGAATCATCAAGGAGGTACACGAATGCCACAGTTTTCCTACCGACTATATATCAGCAGCCATACTCACTGCATTGGCTGTTGGTATCGGCAACACGCACTTGGCACAGATGAAACAAGGTTGGCTTGAAAGTCCTATCTTATACATGGCTCTTATCGGAAGACCAGGAGCCAACAAGAGCCACCCACTTAGCTTCGCTATGAAGCCATTCCTCGATTACGACTATGAGCAAAACAAGTTGTTCGAGGAGCAATACAGTAAGTTTGAGGAAAAGATGTGCATGTCTCGCAAGGAACGCATTGAAAATGGAGAGGATGGATTTCCGCAAGAACCTGTACGCAAACGTTTCTTGGTCTCTGATGTCACACCAGAAGGCTTGAGCTATATTCATGCGCAGAACAAGAGGGGTTTATGCCTATGGACAGACGAGTTGTCTGCATGGTTCAAGAACTTCAACCGCTATAACAATGGTTCAGAGGAACAGTTCTGGTTATCTGTCTTTAGCGCCAAGACAACCATATCAGACAGAAGAAGTTCCAAGAGTTCCATTTTCATTAAACGCCCCTATATCTCAGTAATCGGAACCATCCAAAAGAAGATACTTAGTGAGTTGGCGAAAGGCGAACGCTCCAGCAACGGCTTCATCGATCGTATTTTGTTCGTCATGCCTAACCTTCAGCAGAAAGCGAGATGGAGTGACCGAGAGTTGCCCGATAATATAGAGCGAGATTGGCAAACCATCATTCAACACCTTATTGATATGGAGTGTCCAATAAATGAGCAACAGGAAATCGAGCCTCATGTCTTATCATTCACTGAAAAAGCTAAGGCAAAGCTCTATGAATGGCAGCATCATTTCTCCGAGCAATGCGACAATGAAACAAATGATACCATTGTCAGCATCTATTGCAAATTGGAGATATACATCATCCGTTTCTGTCTGATTATTCAATTGGCACGATGGACATGTGGAGAATGTGATAAGGAAGCCATCGACCTGCTGAGTGTAGAGCGAGCCATCCGATTGACAGAGTATTTCAAGAACTCTGCCATATCTGTGCAAAATATCCTCAACGAGAATATGCTTACAGCTCAACAACAAGCAATCGTCAACCATCTTCCTGCAACATTCACCACGGCCCAAGCTCATGATGTCGCCAAAGAGAACGACATGAAGTCAAGGACATTGGAAAGATTTCTGAATGATAACATCGGAGTCCTATTTCGCAAAGAGAAGCATGGAGAATATTCAAAGATTAACTCGTAACGGTATTGTCGGTTTTGTCGCTTTTGACGGTTTTAATACCAAAAGCGACAAAACCGACAGAACCGCCACATAAAAAAGAAATGAAATGAGTACACATAGATTCATATTAGAGCCATACAAAGGCATCGCTACCCGACATACATGTCCAGAATGTCATAAGAAACGTAGCTTCGCCCGATATATTGACACAGAAGGGAAGATTGAGTTTCCTCCCTACGTGGGTCGTTGCAACCATGAGCAAAGTTGTGGTTATCACTTCACTCCCAAGGATTTTTTTGAGAAGAATCCCGAGAAGAATGAGACATTCACAAAGGATGAGACTATTTCATATAAGAAGAGAGAAATGCTGAAGCCATTACCCACTTCTTATATAGACGAGAACATCATGCGAAGTTCTCAGAAATGTTATGAGGCAAACAACCTTTTCTTGTTTCTATCTTCTCACTTCGGTGAAACAGCTACTCTTTCTTTGATGGAGAAATATCATGTCGGAACTTCCAAACACTGGACTGGTGCCACGGTATTTTGGCAAGTTGACAATCAAGATAAGGTGAGAACTGGTAAGGTAATGCTCTATAATCCTGAGACAGGTAAGCGAGTAAAAGAACCATACAGCCATGTTTCATGGGTACACTCGCTTATCCCCCACAAGGATTTCAATCTCTGTCAATGCTTCTTTGGTGAGCATCTTATCAATGTAGCCAAGACCAAGCCTATAGCATTGGTTGAAAGTGAGAAGACAGCCTTGATAGCCTCCTACTATCTTCCTCAATTCTTATGGATAGCAAGTGGTGGTAAGAATGGTTGCTTTAACACGAAGTCGCTATCTGTTCTGAAAAACAGAGATGTGATCTTATTCCCTGATTTGGGAGCGACAACAGTTTGGCAAGACAAGCTGCCAATGATGCAAGTTCTCGGCATCCGTGCAACGCTTTTCGACTTTTTAGAGCATCAAGCCTGCGAAGAAGATAAAGCTAAAGGCCTGGACATTGCTGATTATTTGCTCAAAATCAAGCCTGCAGAAGCAAAACTTCAAGCCCTCATCAAACAGAATCCTGCCATTCGGAAGTTGATAGATGTCTTCAAACTCGAAATTGTTGACGAGCCTCAACCACGTTTCCTCACTCCTAAAAGGCAACGTGGTTTCAGACTCTGAGATGATTTGAAAAATCGAGGTATCTGACGATAGCAAGTTATGTTTTGAGTTACTCAAAACCTTTCGAGTTACTCTCGAAAGCACTTGCCTATCGGTAGATACCTCTCCAAAGTCGAGTATCTGAATCAACCTATCGGTAAGCAGAGAATTGCATATATGATGACTTACTGTCGTATAGATTCATTGATTTACTGTCGTATATATATGCATGTCATATGATAAAACGTTTTACATGGAATGAGTAGAAAAAGCCAATTTTTTCTTTCTACTATATATGTCATCGATTAATGATTCCTATTCTTGCGACAACTCCCAAGGCATACACCTACTATATGAAGATAAAGGCATTTGCTTGCCATCATACTCTTGTACGATTTGTTTGCGAAATAAAAGTCCAGAGTCATGTTCTTCCCACTTTATGCCCGTCACATAAGCCTTACCTTCTATCATTTTGATACCTATTGTATAATAAATCTTGTACCCATTACCATCACCATATGAAAGAATGAAGTCACTGCGTTCTACAAAATCCGTAGTTTTGTCTTTCCATGGTTTAACCAGCATTTCATATGGTAACCACCCTCCAGTAGGCTCTCCATTGCCTATCACATTATCATAAACCTCCTGTTTATTTTTATACTCAACAAGCAAGAGACGATCAGAGCAAATCGGAGGTATAGGAGCATCTTTCCAACTATCAAAATTAGGAGACAAAATTGCCACCCTAAAATCTTTAGCGAGCTTTAAGCTATCAACTACATCATAATTGGTTGAGATAGCAACTCCATGCCAATTATTAAATTCATCAATACATTGAGGACAATCCTTTATCCATAATGTGTCATTACAAAATACCATGGGAAGTTTGCGTTTGCCAATGGCAGAGATTTTCATTTTTCCACCCTGTTTGGTAAGTGTATATGGTCTTTGAATATGTAGGGAATCTGTTTGCAGATGCACTATATAAACATTCTTGTCATATTTCATCTTTTCCACATACAAAGAACCAAATACACTATCATTAAGGGTATCTATATCGCACCCATATATATCAAAATTCATCCTATTAACGTCAGCAACAATATCATCACAGCAGAAGTTTTTGAGGAATGATACAAAATCGTCTTGCAAAGCTTGACAGTAGGCTTTGCCTTTAGAATCATCGACATTAACTCTTTGAGCATAATAGTCATTACAGCCAACATAAAACTTCCTGAAAAATTCCGCTATGCTGTCATTCTCAGAGGTTTCTGTGCATTGGACTTTTTGATTGCAACCACAAAGGGGCAAAATGACCACCAATAATAAAATTATCTTTTTTACCATATTTTCCACCAAATAATGATTATACACAAATAAATTTCGTGCCATTAAAAGGCACATAAAGTCAAAAATAGATATGTTGCATTTCCAATTGATGGTATTCCATAGTCGAGAGACG
>NZ_QSQJ01000024.1:0-56483 GCF_003436715.1 Prevotella sp. TF12-30
AAGATAGAGAAGGAGATAGGTGGTTACGAAATCGACATCCCTGGCTACGACCTGTATTACAGCAGTACCGGTAAATTCATCCGTGCTGAAATTGACCGATAATTCTATCCGGCATTAACACTCATTCAATCCTATATTTTAAGCAAAACCCCCATCCGGCTTGAGAAAGCAGGATGGGGGATTTCTGTTTATCTGTTACTTCTAAAATAATATCTTATTTCAGTTTTTCTATCTGTTCCTGGGTTAGTCCGGAATACTTCATAATCAGATTGATGTCAACGCCATCAGCAAGCATATTTCTGGCAATATCCAGGGCTTTCTGGTTCATACCTTCCTCAATACCTTTTTGCTTCGCCGTATCAATGGAGTTCTTGATATCCCGATATGCCATCTTACTTGCTTCATACTCCCTCATTTCCTGAGGCGTAAACTTGGCAATCTCGGCTTCCTCAAAGAGACGGTCGAACACCTTGTCGTACAGCTCCTTCGGGCGCTGGGTAAGCTTATAGAGATTCTTCAGCGCATAAAGCCACTTCTCGTAGAGCGTTTCCAGTTCTTCCAGAGTCTTATTGAATTTAGCTATTTCTACATAGATAAACTCCAGCTTGTCGTAGAAAATCTTGTGGGTAGCGGTATCGCACAACTGTACATGATGGCGGATCTTCTCCTTGTCGAAGGCATCCTCATTCATGTTGAAGTTGAGCAGCGCAACAGTATAGACATGATTGAGTTTGAAATCCCAGTCACTTCCCTTGGGAGCCTGTTCACGGATTGGAAAAGTGGAGTAGAAGAGGGAGCGGTCCTTGAAATAAGTCTGGTAGGCATTCTGCATTTCCACGATGAACTTCTCGCCGTTTTCTCCTTCACAATACACGTCGAAGATGGCCTTGCGGTCGGTATATACATCTCCCACGTGCTCCGGGTTCAGATACGACACATCCTTCACAACCTGTCTGCCATTAAACAAGCTGTTGAGGAAGCAAATGAGCAAATCCTTGTTCATTGCCGTTCCGAATATTCGCTTGAAGCCGAAGTCGGTCAGCAAGCTGATGTATCTTTCTTCTACCTGTTTCATACGCCATTCATTTAATTCCATAATTTGTTTCACTGCAAAATTACGCTTTTTTCCTGAAACGACCAAATAAAAAGTGAGAAAACTGGCTGATAGACATTCATAAATCTCTCTATTACATAAGCAAACCCCATCCGGCTTGAGAAAGTAGGATGGGGGGATTGCTGTTTATATGCCGTTAGTGGTTATGGCTTTGAAGAGCTGCCTGGCTGATTCTTCCTCAGAACCTTATCCAGGCTGGACACGATATACCCTGCGGGATTCTTGATCTCGTGCTTTCTCTTCGCCGCATAGGCTGCCAGAAAGCACTGGTTCACGGCATCCAGGTCTGACAGGGTGAGGCGATCGCTCAACGCCTCAGCCACCTTATGGCTCACGTTCCAGTAGGAAGAGGTGAGGACCTTTCTGAAGTCTAGCCTCTTCATTGTCAGCTTTGTTCTGTCTTCATCGCTCAGCATATCTGGGTCATCGCTGCGGTACTTGAGGCCGAAGATGACCAAGCAGCCGTATTTGCCTACTACCTGGTTACGGGTAGTCTCTAGCGTGTGTATCACGATATAGTCGAGACGGTTCAGCTTGTAGGCATTTTTTATCTCCTCTTCGGCAGTAGAAAGCTGGGTATATTCCAGATTCCCCGTGCCGCGATATTGGGTGTGGCTGGTGAGGAGCGCAAGGATCTCGGGAGGCGTAAACTTGGTGTAGCCCTTCTTCAGTCGGCTCTCTGTCAGGAGATAAAGGCAGCGGGAAGACTGGTGATGGAATGACTCGTAAAGCTGCGGCGAAACCTTGAAGTAGCCCAGGTCCAGGGCGAAGTAGTACTGAGCCACGGGAATCGGCATCTCCAGGATGGCTCTCTTCTCCTGACCTTTCTTGGTGTAGTCAACGAAGTGGTAGAGGTAGTCGAACTGCTTGTAGCACAAGTGGTATGTTCCAGGATTACCAGAATCTGCGACGGTGTAAGGGATATAGACCGGCTTTTTGCCTATGTCGATAAGGGCAGTCTCCAGGTTGTTGTAATGAGATTTGGTAGCTTCCAAAGCTCTGTAGGGTACCTCGAAACGTAACATATTTTCAAGGTGCTCGAAACCATTGAGGTCCAGTTGTCCGTGGTGCGCGTTCTGGCTGATAGCCATTTTGTTCTGTTTCTGATTGTACACGTCAAGTCTGAAGATGTACTTCTGTTCTTGCGGGCTGTAGCTGTGATGCAGGGCGCAATGAGTGCCAAGCTCTGTGGCTTCGGCTACGTTGAATGTAAGGTTCTTGTTCATTGCTCGTTGTTTTAATAAAGTTATAAAATGGGGGTGGCAATGAAAAGAAACTGGGGGTACGAGTTCAAAACAAAGAACCAAAACGGTTTTTTTAGAGAGAAGTTCTGGTTCTTATCAATTATCGTACTGGACCAGAATTCTCCCATGTCGCACCCCCAATGAAATTAATCATTAACGAATGCGCACGAAAAATCCTAGTCAGAACTTGTAATTGAAATTCCATTAGCAGGATATATTCTCTCTAAAAACCTATCCTGCGGAACATTTTGAACCAAATTCTGATCTCGTCGATCATGCTTGGGCATCCTGTTGCCAGGGTGCCGTATGTTCGCTCCTCCTGTATTTCTACTGAAAGAGCGCTGCAAAGATATATAAAATTTCTGAAACTAACAAGTATTTTACAAGTTTTTTTAGAAAAAAGAGAAAAAAAGTTTGAGAACCCATCATGACCATTTTTCTTGTTTATTTCTTATATATCATATTATCATATTTCTTGTGGCGCTATTTTAATGTGTAACTATCAGATAGACAGATGAATAGAAAATGCTGTTACCATGGGAGGTAACTGGCAGAAGGCGTTATCCCGCGAGATGTAACGGTTTTCTCTGATGAGATGTAACCCTTTGGTAGGCTTGCCTACGAGAAGTAACTATCTAGACATTTCTCCCACGAGAGGTAACTAGTTAACTAAATATAAAACATTCCGGGGTAGGCGGAATTTCGCCGGAAATCGACGGCTATCGCCAGTTGGAGTTAGGAGAATGTCTTATCTTTGCAGTGTTGAAACATTAAAAACATCAGCTTATGACTAGAGAAATTACAATGATTGTGGTACACTGCAGCGCAACCCGCTGCAACCACCCTTACACCGTGCATCAGCTTTACCACGACCACGTGGAGGTGAACCACTGGCGTTACATCGGTTACCATTTCTTCATCAGCCGTGACGGCAAGGTACATGCCACCCGTCCGCTGGAGCGCATGGGTGCCCATGCCCGTGGCTGGAATGCACATTCCATCGGTATCTGCTATGAGGGTGGATTGGATGAGAACGGCTATGTGGCGGATACCCGTACCGGGGAGCAGAAGAAGGCGATGGAGAAACTGATTGTTCAGCTGAAGATACAGTTTCCCGGCATCCGCACCATTCTGGGGCACCGTGACCTGCCTGGAGTGCAGAAGGCGTGTCCCAGCTTTGATGCCACCACGCTGCAGCCCTTGTTACATCTGAATTGTAAATATTAAATTTTGTAATCAGATGAAACACCCTATCCGATTTTTTTGTATCTTCGCAGAAGAATAGATTACTAACTAAAAATTAAAACTAGATGAATGTTACCAAGCAACATTTCGTAGAACGTAGAGTGATGAGCAAGCAGGAGCTTGCTCACCTCTACTGTCCTCACAGCCGTTCCAAGGGGCATGCTGCGAGAGATGAGTTTATGGATTGGGTGAAGCGCTGCACTCCGCTCTATGTCAAACTGCAGGAATTGGGTTATAAACCTTCGCTGCATAGTTTCACGCCCAAGATGGTAGATTATATCTTTTACTATCTCGGAGAGCCGGATGGAGTGGGGATATAGCATTGGTAGTAATAAATAACTTTACAAGTTAAGCGTGGCAGAAAAATCTCTTAAGAGAAGCTGTCGTTTCCCTTAAGGAAAAATATATTTTCCCTTAAGGAAAAAAATAAAAACCCTTAAGGGAAAATTCTCAATCTCTTTTTTCCCCATTTTTCGAGCGTTTTTGCCTGATTCTCTCTACCTTGAATAATGTTTACACGGATATGGAGAGAAGATGGGGATGGGTTCAAGGTTTAGAAAATAATAGTTTGGAAAAATCAAAAGTTTATGGAAATAGTTATAGATCGTTTTGGCAGTTATCATCATGCCGTAAGTGGTAGATTGCTGATTGATGGTCAGCATGTTTGTGATACGTTGGAGGAGGATGTGCATTGTCTGCCGGAAGGCGAGTATGCCCTGCAGCGCAACAGCAAGCTAGCATTACCTTATTATATAAGACTGGCAGATGTTGATTCAGGGGTTGACTCCCCTGTTGATTCCCGTGTGTCCTTCTCCAGGGGTAATGGCATTCACGGTTGGCGCAACCACTGCATCATCGTAGGAGAGTGTCTCCATCTGGGTTTCCTCATTCATAGCGAGGCGTGCTATGATCTTCTCATTGCCCGCATTCGCATGCAGTTTGTGCGCCATCACGCAGTGGTGGTCAAGATATCCCGCTCTCCCGATTTTCTGGAAGTAGCCTGATATCTGTGCTGCTATTGATAGGCTATTTTAACCAAAAAATCTCCCTATAAGTCTGACGCATGTCGCCTGCGAAGTCCTCCAGACGTCCCGCCGGATTTGCAATCCGGCGTTAAAAAATGTCCTAACCTATTTATGCTCTGCGGATTTGCAATCCGCAGCAAAGGAGTATGCTTTTCCTTTTATTTGGGGGATTTCAAATCCCCCGTTGTTTATAGGTCGAACCTTATTTTACAGCGGATTTCAAATCCGCCGGGACGCCTAGCGGGACATTTCAAAATAGCTCCAGGATCTTATCGATAATCTTTTCGATGCTGGAAGAATCGGTGGTCTCTTCGAGCTTCTGGTTGATTTTCTCTTCTACCTTCTTGCTCACTTTATCAGCCGCCTTATCGAAAGCCTGATTGGCTTTCTCTTCCAGTTTCTTCTGCATTCTTGTGCTGAGGCTGCCTTCATCGCTTTCAGCCTGGTCCTCATTGACATTGGCTTCTGAATCTGATCCATCCATATTAGGATTGTCAGAGGATACATTTGATTCTGACTCCTCGATATGGAGATTATCGGCTGATTCCAGTGCTTTCACCATGTCGTCGGCATTCATCGTATAGACGTTGCCGAGGATACCGAAACTCACGGTATGCGGCTTGCCGTTGAACTCCACAGAACCCGTAGAGCAAACGATATAGTTGTGGTATTCGAAAAGCTGGTTCATCGCTTCGTCCATCATGCTGCCAGCCATCATCTTGGCTACAGAGCGGAGTGCCTGCGAGAAGAAATTGTTGTCGGTAGATCCTACCGCCTTTTCTACTGCCTTGCTTGCCTCCGTGCGAACCTTCTCCTTATGAGCATCTGCGCTCGGATTGGTTACGGCAAATAGGGCAAGGATGAAAATGATGAGACCTATCACCATCTTCATGGCGAAATGGCTTGTCTTCTTCTTGGGCTGCTGCTGGAAATTCGAATTCATCGCTGCTCCCTGCTGGAATCCCTGCTGATAGGCTTCCTGCTGGGCTTTCTGATAATCCTGCTCCTGGTTGGCTTCCTGCTGGGCTTTCTGGTTGCTCTGGGCTTTCTGGTTGCTTTGGTTGGCTTCTACAGCTTCCAGTACGGCTTTCAGTTCCTCTACCTTCCAGGCAGGAGTCCAGTCTGCCATTCCCTGTTTCCACACCAGTGTTTCGGGACTGATACCCTTCTGTACAAGTTGATCGAAACTGAAAGGACCTGCCTGCTGTCCATTACGATCGATTATAAAAAATTCCATCTTTGTCCTTTTAATTTTTAAATGTGAACATTCAACTTTATGAGTACTTAATCTTTCTTTGCAAGTAAGCCCCACACGCCCTGAAAGGGCAGAAGCTCCTAGCCCAGGGCAACGCCCTGGGTGTTTATGGACGCAAACCTGTCGCCCTGTAAGGGCAAAAGCTTTCAAATACCTGGCAATATACAAAGCTTTTGCCCTTACAGGGCGTCTTGCAAACTGCTATTATACCCAGGGCGATGCCCTGGGCTAGGAGCTTTTGCCCTTTCAGGGCGTGCTGCTTCAGGTATTAGTGGGTTGCCTTCCACCATCCAGTCTTCTCTCTTCCCTTGATAGCTACATTGTTTTGGCTAGGGTCGGAGATGGAAAGGCCGCAATAGTTCTTTATTTCTATAAATGTTACTTTATTATATAAAGCAGAATAGGCATAGTCAGTGTGTCCGGCTGCTTTTACAGTGAGCTTGAGTTGATTCTTAAACTGGTCAAGCAGATAACCGCTAGGATAAAGACTATCAACGTATGCCTCCATATCATAGAATAAATTCGGAGAAAATGCATCTAAACGCTGTATAGTTTCCGGATCTATATTTTCTGAAAGCGTATATTTGCTGTTGATTTCCTTCATGATGTTTGCCAATCCATCCAGTTCTCTGCAGTCTATGGCTGCTATGTTAAGATAAGGAGCCTTTGCCGTTTTATAAAAGTTTATAGACGTTGATACGATGCTCGAATAGCTTGGGGTAGGCGAATTGAGATAGTTCCACAATAACTTATATGGCAAGCCATATTGCATAATTTCGCTGCTGGACGCTATGAAGAAATTGGTAACATCTTTCAGTTCGTAGGCTGTCTCTACATTACCCATATAGCAGGCATCGAAGAGGATGTATTGCATCTTGAGTCCACTCTCCTTGATTCCTTCTGCAAGTGTAGCTACATCTATTGCATTGTCCTTAAGATTGACACTTCCGAAAAAACGGGTGTGTGGTTTGTTGGGATCACTACCAAAGTTAATTCCACTGAAACTGTATTCTTGTGGTGATGAACTTCCAAAACTTGGTCGGGCTTTGTAGGGGTAATTGTTCCAATCTTCTGCATAGGTCCATCCGCAACCATGAGCGCCAATAATGAGCGCATAGTTGAGTGCTTCTGCATTTTGTTTTACGTCATTGAGCAAGTCTGCAAATCCTTCTGCCGAACAATAACTGTTACCCTCGTATTTCTTGATAGGAACACGATTCACCTTTTTGGTTTTGGCATCATACTGCAAGTCATAGAGAGTACTCTGGTTATATTTTTCACTGAAGAAAACCAACACACGTGAATCATTCAGTCCTTTCTTTGCGATGATGCCTTCGCTGATACTGTCTAAGTTGTTCTCTAAATCATCATAAAGACCTGGATGGCTTGTGTCACCGGTCCAAGGAAAGAACACGAAAATGGTCTGCTTGTTGACGCTATCCACATCAAAAGCCTCGTCGCTACAACTGGTGAAAGTCATGGCGAACGAAAACATACATATAAATAAGGTGAAAAGCTTCTTGATCATAATAAAAAAGTTGAATGTTGAATGCTGAATGTTGAGTTGCAGAATGGCTGACGGATTCATCCGTCTGATTCCACATTCATCATTCTACACTCAACATTCAACATATATAAAAAGAATCTGTTACTTCTTCTTCAGCTCCTCGATGGTTGCCTTGAGGGCAGCAATCTTCTCTACAGAGTCGCTCTCCTTCTTGCGCTCCAGGGCCACTACCTTCTCAGGAGCGTGAGCTACGAAGTTCTCATTGCTGAGCTTCTTGCGTACACCCATCAGGAAGCCCTCCAGGTGCTTGAGCTGAGCCTCTGCCTTTTCAATCTCGGCTGCCACGTCGATGAGGTCGCCCAATGGTACGGCAAACTCGTCAGTGCCTACCATGAAGCTGGATGCATCGGCACTCTTCTCGGCGATGACCTCAATCTTGTCGAGGTTAGCCATCTTCAGCGTTACGTCGTTGTAAGCCTCGAAATCGTTCTTGCCTACTACCTGCAGAGACAACTGCTCCTTCTGGGCAATGTTCTTCTGGTTGCGAACGGTACGAACACCGGCGATAATCTGCTTCACTGCCTCAATGTCGGCTGCCAACTTCTGCTCCTCAGCTGTAGGTGCAGGAATCTCCAGCTTCTCACGCATGATGCTCTCGCCATCCTTGCGGTCGTAGATGTGCTGCCACAACTCCTCGGTGATGAATGGCATGAATGGATGCAACATCTTCAGGAGGGCATCGAAGAAGCGGAGGGTAGCGTCGTAGCTCTTCTGGTCGATAGGCTGGCCGTAAGCTGGCTTCACCATCTCCAGGTACCAAGATGAGAACTCATCCCAGAACAGCTTATATACAGTCATCAATGCCTCAGAGATACGGTAGTCCTTAAACTGCTTCTGCATCTCCTCGTTCACCTCCTTGAGCTTGGCATCAAACCACTTCACTGCGATTTCTGCGCTCTTAGGCTGCTCGATATCCGCAGTCTCCCAACCCTTCACGAGGCGGAAGGCATTCCAGATCTTATTGTTGAAGTTACGTCCCTGCTCGCAAAGGCTCTCGTCGAAGAGGATGTCGTTGCCGGCTGGAGCGCTGAGCATCATACCCATACGAACACCGTCGGCACCAAACTTGTCAATCAAATCCAGTGGGTCTGGTGAGTTGCCGAGACTCTTGCTCATCTTGCGGCCCAGCTTGTCGCGGACGATACCTGTGAAATATACGTGCTTGAATGGCATCTTGCCACGATACTCGTAGCCAGCCATGATCATACGTGCTACCCAGAAGAAGATGATATCCGGACCAGTTACGAGGTCGGAAGTAGGGTAGTAGTAGTTGATCTCCTCGTTGTCTGGATGCTCGATGCCATCAAACAGAGAGATAGGCCACAGCCATGAAGAGAACCAGGTGTCGAGGCAGTCGCTCTCCTGCTCAAGATCCTCAGCCTTGATGCTGGCGTTCTTCTCCTGAGCGAGTTTCAGAGCCTCCTCTGCAGTCTCAGCTACCACGAAATCCTTCTTGCCGGCGTTGTCGAAGTAGTAGGCTGGGATGCGGTGACCCCACCAGAGCTGACGGCTGATACACCAGTCCTTGATGTTCTCCAACCAGTGGCGATAGGTGTTCTTATACTTCTTAGGGTAGAACTCGATGTCGTCGTCCATTACAGGAGGGAGGGCGATGTCAGCAAAGTGCTGCATCTTGAGGAACCACTGTGTAGAGAGCTTTGGCTCGATAGGCACATTGGTACGCTCAGAGAAGCCCACCTTATTATTATAGTCCTCAACCTTCTCCATCAGGCCGGCGTTCTGGAGGTCGATGGAAATCTGCTTGCGCACATCCATGCGGTCCATACCTACATAGAGACCTGCTGCCTCGCTGATGGTACCGTTGTCGTTGAAGATGTCGATGGTCTCCAAACCGTGCTTCAAACCGAGGGCGTGGTCGTTGATATCGTGAGCTGGAGTCACCTTCAAGCATCCGGTACCGAACTCGATATCTACGTATGAATCCTCGATGACAGGAATCTCGCGGTTTACGAGAGGCACGATCACGTGCTTACCCTTCAACCAGGTATTCTTCTTATCCTCTGGGTTGATACACATGGCAGAGTCGCCCATGATGGTCTCAGGACGGGTGGTTGCTACCACTGCATAGTAGCCCTTCTCATCCTTGTGCATCACGTTCTCCTCATCCACCTGCTGGCAGTCCTGCTCAACTACATAATACTTCAAGTGGTAGAGCTTAGAGTGCTCATCCTTGTAGATAACCTCCTCGTCAGAGAGTGCAGTCTGAGCCTGAGGGTCCCAGTTAACCATGCGCACGCCACGATAGATGAGACCCTTCTTGTAGAGGTCGCAGAATACGTGGATGACGGCACGGGAGCGGGTCTCGTCCATGGTGAATGCTGTGCGGTCCCAGTCGCAGCTGGCACCGAGCTTGCGGAGCTGCTTGAGGATGATGCCACCGTGCTCGTGAGTCCAGTCCCAAGCATGCTTGAGGAACTCTTCGCGAGTAAGGTCGGTCTTCTTGATACCCTGCTGAGCGAGGCGGTTAACCACCTTAGCCTCGGTAGCGATACTGGCGTGGTCGGTACCTGGTACCCAGCAAGCGTTCTTGCCCTCCATGCGTGCACGGCGAACGAGAATGTCCTGGATTGTATTGTTGAGCATGTGTCCCATGTGGAGCACACCTGTAACGTTTGGTGGAGGGATTACCACCGTATAAGGTTCACGACCATCTGGCTTAGAGCTGAAAAGCTTGTTGTCGAGCCAGTACTGATACCATTTACTTTCCACTGCTTGTGGATCGTATTTACTTGCTAATTCCATTGTTTCTATCTATTTTTTATTCTTTTTCTTTCTTTTTCCTTAAAAAACGGTGCAAAGATACGAATTTTTGAGCGAAAAATGCTATCTTTGCATCAAAATTATTAATTTTTGCACAAAACGATGGTTAGTAAATATGAATTGGGATATTATGGGGGCTTGGTTCCTCTTCAATGTAATGGTGTGTGTGGCTGCTGTTTCTTTCGCCATTTTCCTTAATACGAAAGCGGGGAAGAAGTGGAAGAAGAATCTTTAAAGATTATGGAAGTATATTTGTTCTTTAATGTTTTTATATTTGTGTTGGCTCTTTCTTTCGCCATCTTTCTTAATACGAAAGCGGGAGAGAAGTGGAAGAGAAATTTATAAAGGAATTTAAACAATGCATACGAAAGAAGAAAAGTTAGTGGCGTTCAGCCGCTTGCTGGATGTACAGGATCGTTTGCGCCTGCAGTGTCCATGGGATAAGAAACAGACATTCGAGAGTCTTCGTCCGAATACCATCGAGGAGACTTTCGAACTTTGTGATGCCTTGATGAAGCGCGATTACAAGGATATCAAGAAGGAGCTGGGCGATGTGCTGGAGCACGTGATGTTCTATAGCATCATCGGCAGAGAAGACGGCGAGTTCGATATCTGCGATGTCTGCAATCAGGAAGCTGACAAGCTGATGTTCCGACATCCTTTCATCAACTGGAAGGAAGAGGGCAACTGGACTGTTTCGAATCCTGATATGTATATCAATGATGCGGGACAGGTGGTATATAAGGAGTCTGAAAAAGCAGAAACCGGGAAGGCAGAAGCTGCCAATTCGGAAGAAACCCTGGCTCTTGGTGCCAGCAAACCCAAGAATGCTGCTTCGGTAGAGAAAACCTGGGAGCAGATCAAGCAGCAGGAGAAAGATGGCAACGAGCGCGTTCTGAGCGGTGTGCCTAATTCCCTGCCATCCCTTATCAAGGCCTATCGCATTCAGGACAAGGCACGAAACGTGGGCTTCGACTGGAAGGAGAAGGAGGATGTATGGGATAAGGTACACGAAGAACTGGAAGAACTCAAGGCAGAACTTGCCAAGGACGACAAGGAAAACTCTACCCAGGAACTCGGCGATTTTCTCTTCTCCGTGATCAATGCAGCCCGTCTCTACAAGCTCAATCCGGACAATGCGCTGGAGAAGACAAACCAGAAGTTTATCCGCCGTTTCAACTATGTAGAAGATCATTCGCTCAAGCAGGGTAAGAATCTGAAAGACATGAGTTTGGAAGAGATGGATAAACTGTGGGATGAAGCCAAGAAACAGGAAAGACTTCAGAAAGAATCGTAAGCTTCAATAGGAGGAGCTTCATGATAAACAAGATAAATAGGACGTTTTTATAACAACAAAAAACTATAAGGATTATGAAAAGATTAGTTTATATGATGATGGCTTTGGTGGTACTCTTTGCTGCCAATAGCTGCAAGGATAAGAAAACCGCACAGGTAATCACTCCTACAGATTCCCTCGATCTGGAGGAGGTTGCCGATGATTCAACCATCTACGGTGTTTGTGGTGAGGGTACATCTATGCACAATCTGGAGCTGATTTCTGATGAGGGAGATACGCTCTCTGTCTTCATCGATGATGAGCAGCCAGACATCGTGCTGGGTGGTTTGCTGGCAGGCGACCGCATCGCTCTTATCGGTTACAAGGCACAGGATGGAGAGATGATGGCACAGAAAATCATCAATCTTACTTCACTCTTGGGCAAATGGACTTCACTCGACAAGAACTTCGATTTGCTGGAAGGTGGAGAGGTAAAAAACAATGTGAAGGCTGAGACCAATCCTTGGACTTCATGGAAAATCCTGAACGGAAAGCTCCTGCTCAACAAGGATACCTTTGCCATCGACAAACTGGGCTCTGACAGCTTGATGCTCGAGAATACCCAGGGCATCTATGTCTTCAAGCGCCAGGAGTAAATAGTCATTCTAAATTTTAGATAAAGTTGGAACCATTTAAGATACATATACTGGGGTGTGGCAGTGCGCTGCCAACCCTGAAACACAATGCTTCCTCGCAGCTCATAGAGATGCGGGGAAAGTGCTATATGATAGATTGTGGCGAGGGTGCACAGATGCAGTTCCGTCGCTCTCATATCCATTTCTCCAAGCTCAATGCCATCTTCATCACCCACATGCATGGTGATCATTGCTTTGGTTTGATGGGCTTGCTTTCTACGCTCGGAATGCTCGGACGTACATCTAGGTTAAGAGTCTATGCTCCAAAGGATTATGCTCCTCTGTTTAAACAACAGGTTGACTTCTTTATGCAGACGATGGAGTATGAGATGGAGATGATTCCGGTGGATACGGAGAAACAGCAGATTATCTACGAAGATCATTCTCTGTCGGTGGAGACGGTGCCTCTGAAGCATCGTCTGCCATGCTGCGGCTATATCTTCAGAGAGAAGCCTACGCTGCCTCATATCAAGAGGGATATGATAGATTACTACGGCATCCCAATCAGTCAGATCAACAACATCAAGAATGGGGCTGACTGGACCAACGAGGATGGCGAGGTGATTCCGAATGCCCGTCTGGTGACACCTGCCGACACGCCCCGCAGTTATGCCTATATGAGTGATACCCGATATATTCCGAATCTCTGGGAGAAGGTGAAGGGGGTTACGGTGCTTTATCATGAAAGTACTTATACTTCGGAACAGGAAGACCGGGCTAAGATCTACAACCATAGTACGGCGAAGCAGGCTGCGATGGTGGCAAAGGCTGCCGGGGTAGGCAAGTTGCTCCTGGGACATTATAGTGCGAGATATAATGATGAGACGGTTCTGCTGAAAGAAGCCAAAGAGGTTTTCGAGGAAAGCTATCTCACCAATGAAGGAATGGTTATCTCGGTATAAAAACAACCTTGCATCAAAAAAAGTTTGTTTTTTGGTGCAAGGTTTTGTGTTGATATTCGTTTAATATATAAAAGATAGAGAAAATTGGAATCTGAAAAACTACTTTTGCACGACATCAAAGGCGGCAGTCGGGCGGCGATGCACCGGCTCTACGACCGCTACGTAGGATATGCCATGGCGGTAGCGCTGAGGTATGTCCCTTTACGTGATGATGCGGAGGATGTGGTGCAGGATAGTTTTGTGAAACTTTTCTCTGGTATTGCCAACTTCGAGTACAGGGGAGAAGGTTCGCTGAAGGCGTGGTTTCTCCGGATTGTGGCAAATGAGGCTATCAGCTTTACCCGAAGGCAGAGTCGCATCACTTTCGTGGATGAAGTTCCGGAAGATGTGAGTGACGACGAACCGGAGGTAGAACGGGTGCCGCCTGCCGTATTGACGAAGATGATCGGTGAATTGCCCGAGGGCTATCGACTGGTTCTGAACATGTTTGTGTTTGAGCAAAGAAGCCATAAGGAGATTGCTGATCTGCTGGGCATCAAGGAGAGTACCTCTGCTTCGCAATATCTAAGAGCCAAGAAGTTTCTGGCAAAGAAAATAAATGAATATCTAAATAATATAAACGAGAAAGAATATGAGTAATCAAGATTGGACAAGCAAACTTCAAGACCAGTTGGCAGGCTATCAGGAGTCTGTCAGCCACGACTTGTGGGCAGGCATTGAACAATCGCTTGCTCAGAAAAATATAGAATCCGTTTCGTCGAATCCACAGACGATAGCTTCAGAAAGCTCAGAATCTACAGATTTACACGTTGGTTCAGAGGCTAAAAAGAATGCCAGGGTTTTACACGACAGTTCAAAGGTTCAAAAGAATGCCAGGATTGTCTATTTCAAGCGATGGTCTGCGGCTGCAGCAGCCGTGGCATTATTGGGAATAGGTGGAAGCTATGTTTATCTGCACCAGGAGGATGTAGAAAAGGGTAATCTGCAATTGGCATCTCTTTCATCTCCTGCAGTTTCAGCGGATTTGCAATCCGCTGCATCCCAGCCAGCTCCATCTCACGTTGTTTCAGTGGATTTGCAATCCGCTGCATCTCAACCCGCTCCATCCCACGTTGTTTCAGCGGATTTGCAATCCACTGCATCTCAACCAGCTCCATCCCTCGTTGTTTCAGCGGATTTGCAATCCGCTGCATCTCAACCCGCTCCATCCCACGCTGTTTCAGCGGATTTGCAATCCGCTGCATCTCAAAAGAAGGCGAGTGATGTCCTTAAAAAAGAATCTGAGAATGAAATCTCTTTGCTTGCAGAGAAATCCGATCATAAGGCCTTAACCCGCTCTACCGATCATCATGCGGCAGCGTATGCTTCTCAGTCTTATCATTTTGAAAAAAATGAGGAGGTTTCTGGCTGGTCGATGCAACTCTATGCCGAAAACCTGACGCCAAGTTTGGGCGGTGTGAATTCCGATGCGTCTGGAGGCTATAATGATTTTAGCTATGGAACGATGGCAGAACCGATGCCGGGTGTCATCCCTGATCCAACGGCTGGAGGCATATATGGAGAAGAGTATCTCTTGGCATCCTATAAGGCGATTCAAAGAAACCAGCAGGGGAATGCCAAGCATCATGCTCCGGTATCCGTAGGTTTGCAGGTAGCCTTTGGTATTGCACCTCGTCTGTCTTTGAGTACGGGTTTGGTATATACACGCACTTCTTCTGATTTTTATCCATACGCACCAAGTAGTAACTACAATGTTCATCAGGTGCTTCATTATGTGGGTATTCCGGTGGGATTGAATTATGAATTCTGGCAGAGTGGAGGCTTCCATGCTTACGTGATGGCTGGTGCTGAGGCTGATTACAATGTGAAGAATGATACCGAAGAAGAGGGAGTAAAGAAAGAGAATGCCAAGCGAGACAGGGTGCAGTTCTCTGGAAAGGCTTCGCTCGGTGCGCAGTATGACATCACGCCAAAGGTGGGTCTGTATATCGAACCGGGTGCTAAATATTATTTCGATAACGGAAGCCATGTGGAAAATACCTTCAAGGATAAAAAGTTGAATTTCAATCTCCAGTTCGGTTTGAGATTCAATCTATAGTATAAAAAACAGAACTTTCGCACATGCGAAAGTTCTGTTTTTTTTTATTCTATTTCTGCAAAAGCTTCTCACTCATATTGAGCGCAGCCTTTCTACCATCTCCCATGGCAAGAATCACGGTAGCGCCACCTCTTACGATGTCGCCGCCAGCGTAGATTTCCTCAATAGAACTCTGCATCTGGTCATTTACGGCAATCGTATTCTTTCTGCCAAGTTCCAATCCCTCAATGCTCTGAGGAACGAGTGGGTTAGGGCTTACGCCAACGGCTACGATTACCTGATCGCACTCCAAAGTGATGGTCTCGCCTGTAGCTTCCGGACGGCGACGGCCGCTGGCATCTGGCTCTCCGAGCTGCATCACATCCAAGACCACAGCCTTTACTGCGCCCTTCTCATCCGCCTCATATTCCTTTGGATTATGTAAGGTCATGAAGTTGATGCCTTCTTCCTTGGCGTGCTTTACCTCTTCAAGTCGGGCTGGCATCTCTGCTTCCGAACGTCGATAAACCAATGTTACCTCGGCTCCCAGACGCTTAGCGGTGCGGCAGCTGTCCATTGCAGTGTTTCCGCCACCTACAACAACCACCTTCTTCCCCAGGTTGATAGGGGTGTCGGTATGAGGGTTGGCTGCATCCATCAGGTTCACACGGGTAAGATACTCGTTGGATGACATGATGTTCAAGGCGTTCTCGCCAGGGATATTCATGAAGTTAGGAAGTCCTGCTCCCGAACCTACGAAGATGCCCTTGAAGCCCTGCTGCTCCAAATCCTTCACGGAGATAGTCTTGCCCACGATGCAGTCGGTAATGAACTTCACACCCATCTTCTGGAGATTCTCTATCTCCACATCCACGATGGCATTTGGCAATCGGAACTCTGGAATACCATATTTCAATACACCGCCTATCTCGTGCAGAGCCTCGAACACGGTGACGTCGAATCCCTTCTTCGCCATATCGCCAGCAAAGCTCAAGCCGGAAGGACCTGAACCAACTACCGCCACCTTGATGCCGTTTGCCTCATCGCACTCAGGCACAGAGATGTTGCCACTCTGACGCTCGTAGTCGGCTGCAAAGCGCTCCAGGTAGCCGATGGCTACGGCTGGCTCGTTCATCTTGAGATGTACGCACTTGCTCTCGCACTGTTTCTCCTGAGGACAAACACGACCGCAAACGGCTGGGAGTGCAGAGGTGTTTTTCAGAACCTTGGCTGCGGCAAGGAACTGTCCACGCTCGATGTTCTTGATGAAGGATGGAATGTTGATGCTCACTGGGCAGCCCTCCATACAGGTTGGTTTCGGACAGTCGAGACAGCGCTTTGCCTCTGTCATAGCCATCTCCTTGGTCAAACCGATGTTTACTTCCTCGGTGCGGGTAGTTGCACGATAAACTGGGTCCAGCTCTGGCATCTTGACGCGCTCGATAGCGGTGCGCTCCTTTGCTTTCATCGAAGCACGTAACTCCTTGCGCCACTCCGCGTTACGGTCTGTCAGCTCTTCTATTGGTGCATCGGTAGGCTCCACATCCATCGTAATGTCTGTAGTCTCCTTCTTCTTCCCTGCATCCACTGTAGCCAGATGCTCCTCGAAGTGCTCCATTTCCTCGCGCTCTACATCCTTGAAGGTGCCCATACGCTTGAACATCTCATCCCAATCTACCTGGGCGCCATCAAACTCCGGACCATCGATGCAGACAAACTTGGTCTTGCCGCCGATGGTGAGACGGCAGGCTCCGCACATACCGGTACCATCTACCATGATGGTATTGAGCGATACATCAGTAGAGAGATTATATTTCTGGGTTAAGAGGCAGCAGAACTTCATCATGATAGGAGGACCGATGGCGAACACCTTGTCTATATGTTCCTGGTTGATGAGCTTTTCGATGCCCACGGTTACTACGCCTTTTTCGCCGTAGCTTCCGTCATCGGTCATGATGATGAGTTCGTCGCTGGATGCACGCACTTCATCTTCCATGATGACGAGGTCCTTGCTTCTACCAGCAATCACGCTGAGCACTCGGTTGCCTGCTGCCTTGAGTGCCTTGATGATAGGGAGCATGGGAGCTACACCTACGCCACCACCGGCACAGATCACGGTACCGAAGTTTTCGATGTGGGTAGGGTTTCCGAGTGGTCCCACCACGTCGTGAATCTCATCGCCCTCATTCAGGGCGCAGAGCTTGGTAGAGGAGAGTCCTACCTTCTGTACAACCAGCGTGATGGTGCCTTTCTCGATGTCGGCATCGGCGATGGTCAGCGGCATGCGCTCGCTGTTGTTATCTACACGGATGATGACGAAGTTGCCAGCCTTGCGGCTCTTGGCGATGAGTGGAGCTTCCACATCGAAACGGAATACCTTTTCAGAGTATTGTATTTTCTTGATAATCTTGTTCATGGGCTATTAACTTTTTATGTTGAATACTATCTGTGATTCTATTTCTTAATTAGTTGTCTTGATGTTTGTTCATGGTATATAAAATGCAAAAGGATAACTGCGGCCGCCTTTTGGGTAGCCGAAGTTATCCTCGTACAATATGTTTTATTTTAATTTTATCGAATGAATCGATGTTTTATCGAATGAATCGAATTAATCGAAGTTCTTGTCATCGAGCATCTCGAATCCGCAGTAAGGAACCAATACCTTAGGTACGCGGATACCCTCTGGAGTCTGGTTGTTCTCCAGGATGGTTGCTACGATACGTGGCAAGGCGAGAGCAGAACCGTTCAAGGTGTGGCAAAGCTCAATCTTCTTGTCCTCTGCATGGCGGTAGCGGCAGTGGAGACGGTTAGCCTGGTAGCTCTCGAAGTTAGATACTGATGAAACCTCCAACCAGCGGCCCTGTGCTGCACTCCATGTCTCGAAGTCGTAGCAGATAGAAGAGGTGAAGCTCATATCACCACCGCAGAGACGGAGGATGTGGTATGGCAACTCCAGCTTCTTCAAGAGACCCTCTACGTGGTCGAGCATCTCGTTCAGGCTCTCGTATGAGTGACCTGGCTTGTCGATGCGTACAATCTCTACCTTGTCGAACTGGTGCAGACGGTTCAAGCCACGAACGTCCTTGCCATAGCTACCAGCCTCACGACGGAAGCAGGCAGAGTAAGCGCAGCGCTTGATAGGGAGATCCTTCTCGTCGAGGATAACATCACGGAAGATGTTGGTTACAGGAACCTCGGCAGTAGGGATGAGGAAGAGGTTGTCGAGATTAGCGTGATACATCTGACCCTCCTTGTCTGGCAACTGACCTGTGCCACGACCAGAATCCTCGTTAACTACGTAAGGAGGCTGAATCTCCAGGTATCCGCTCTTGCGGGCCTCGTCGAGGAAGAATGCCTCAAGAGCACGCTGGAAGCGAGCCATCTTGCCGATATATACAGGGAAACCAGCGCCTGTAATCTTCACACCGAGGTCGAAGTCAACGAGGTTGTACTTCTTCAGGAGATCCCAGTGGCAGAGAGCGTCTGCGCCGAGGTTAGGCTTTTCGCCGCCTTCCTTTACAACTACATTGTCTGCAGCATCCTTACCTTCAGGAACCTGCTCGCAAGGAATGTTAGGGATTTCGAGCAACTGGTTGGTCATATCGTTCTGAGCCTTCTCCATGATCTCTTCCAGAGCCTTGGCATCAGCCTTGAGCATAGCTACCTGAGCCTTAGCGCTCTCAGCTTCCTCTTTCTTGCCTTCCTTCATCAGGGCACCAATCTGCTTGGCAAACTGATTAGCCTGCTGCTTGTTGTTATCCAACTTCTGCTGAGCTTCGCGACGAATCTTGTCGTACTCCAAAACTTTCTCTACTGCCTCACGAGCATTTGGAAAATGCTTCTTTTCGAGACCTTTAACTACACGTTCAGTTTCTTCACTGATGAGTTTAAGTGTAAGCATAATATTTCTTTTTTATATTAATTTTCCTATTTGAAGGCAAAATTACAAAAAATATTTGTGATAGCGCAAAAAAATGCCAACTTTTTTGCAGAGAAGGGTAGAATTAAAGTTTTTTCGTGGTTTTTATGGGGGTTAAACGAAGAAAGCCTGCTCTAGGTATGAGCAGGCTTCTATGTTGTTTGTTTGGAATAGTTTTTTCTAAAACTTTAAAATTTAAGCGTCAGCTTTCTTAGTCTTCTCAGCGTAAACCTCTGGAGAGAGCACAGAAACTGTACTCTTGTCCTTGCGGCCCTTGTGGAAGTAAACGATACCGTCTGCCAAAGCATACAATGTATCATCCTTACCCTGAGCTACGTTCTCACCTGGGAAGTGCTTGTTACCACGCTGGCGAACGATGATGTTACCTGCGATGATGCTCTGACCACCCCAGATCTTAACGCCTAATCTTTGTGAAGCTGATTCACGGCCGTTCTTAGAACTACCAACACCTTTCTTATGTGCCATTTTCTAATTCCTCCTAATTTTAAGCGATTACAGATTTGATTGATACCTCAGTGAACTGTGCACGGTGACCGTTCTTCTTGCGATAGTCCTTGCGGCGCTTCATCTTGAAGACGATAACCTTGTCACCCTTTACGAGTGGGTTCACTACTTCTACTACTACTTTTGCACCCTCTACAGCTGGTGCACCGACAGTGATTGCGCCGTCCTTGTCAACGAGCAAAACCTTGTCGAACTCAACAGTCTGACCTGCCTCAACATCCTTGATGTGATGTACGAAGAGCTTCTTGCCCTCCTCAGCCTTGAACTGCTGACCGTTAATTTCTACGATTGCGTACATTTAATTATTTATATAAACGGGTTTTTCCGCGAGGCGTCCAGCTTCGTGCCGGATCTTTACCGAGCCCCAACGAACTTAACTTTTTCTGTAATATTTGCCCAATCCATGAGCATTCGGGGTGCAAAATTACTAACTTTCTTTGAAATAAGAGAATAGGGGGATGAAAATCTTTCTTCTTTTAGGAAGAATTAACAAAAAATGTGGGTATTAACAAAAATGGTGCAAGGTTATTAACAAAAAAAAGCGATGACCTTCACAGGCTACCGCTCCAAATCTTCAATAGGTATTAGTTTTCCTTAAGGTAAAAAGATTGTTTTCAGGATAACTGCTGCAAAGGTAAGGCTTATTTCCTATATCACCAAATTTTTTGCGATGTTTTTTTGCTCTATATCAAGTGTGTGGGAGCACAGAGGCGATATTTAACTATCGTTCACATAAAAATGAGTAGAAAGGATGGCTGCAGATACAAGAAAAGGTGGCTACAGATACAAAAGAAAGACTACAGCAACAAAAAAGGCAGGAGCTTTCACAAGTTCCTGCCTCAAGTATGGCAAGAGGCAGATTTGCCTCTCAAACAAAAATTATTTCTGATTCTTGATCTTCTCCACGTAAGCATCGATTACAGCTACGGCTGTGATGTTTACGATATCCTGTACACTGCTCTCTGAGTCAGTGAAGTGGATAGGCTTGTTCAATCCCATCTGGATAGGGCCGATGATCTCAGCCTCTGGGTTCAAGCCCTGGAGAAGCTTGTATGCACCATTTGCACTGCTCAGGTTAGGGAATACCAAAGTATTCACATCCTTGCCCTTGAGACGTGAGAATGGATACTTCTCATCGCGGAGATCCTTGTTGAGTGCATAGTTTACCTGCATCTCGCCATCGATAGCGAGGTCTGGGAATTCCTTCTGCATCTCTGCCACTGCCTTCTTTACCTTTACAGGAGAACCGATGGCATCGGTACCGAAGTTAGAGTAGCTCAACATAGCCATTACTGGCTCCTCGTTGAAGAACTTCACTGTGCCGGCAGACAACTTGGCGATGTCGGTGAGGACATCCTCGTCTGGGTGACGGTTGATCAGTGTATCAGCAATGTAATATACGCCCTTCTGGGTGTTAAGGATGTGCATGGTTCCGAATGTCTTGTACTCATCACGGATGCCGATAACGTCCTTGGCTACCTTGATGGTATTGCTATACTTGGTGTAGAGACCAGTGATGAATGCATCAGCATCACCCTGCTCAACCATAGACATACCGAAGTAGTTGCGCTCATACATCTTATCGTAAGCCTCTTCGAAGCTGTAACCCTCGCGGGCACGCTTCTCTGCCAGGTGCTTGGCAAACTTGGCACGGCGACCCTGCTCGTTGTCGGCACGCATATCTACAATCTCAATGTTTGAGAGATCGAGCTTCAATCGGCTTGCCACACGGTTCAAACGGTCTGGGTTGCCCAACAGAATTGGCTCGCAGATACCCTCGTTCTTTGCCTGGACAGCAGCCTTCAGCATGGTTGGGTTACCGCCCTCTGCGAATACTACGCGCTGTGGGTGGAGGCGGGCTGTATCGTGGAGCTTGCGGGTGAGCTTGGTCTCCTGGCCGAGCAACTGGCGCAATTCCTGCTTGTACTTCTCCCAGTCTTTGATAGGAGTGCGAGCTACGCCGCTTTCCATAGCTGCCTTGGCTACTGCTGCAGATACCTCTGTGATCAAGCGTGGGTCAACTGGCTTTGGAATGAAGTACTTAGGACCGAATGTGAGGTCGTTTACGTGATATACGTCGTTCACCACGTCTGGCACAGGCTGCTTAGCCAGGTCGGCGATGGCGTGAACGGCAGCCATCTTCATCTCCTCGTTGATGGCACGGGCGTGAACGTCGAGTGCACCACGGAAGATATATGGGAAACCGATAACATTGTTAATCTGGTTTGGATAGTCGGAACGGCCTGTTGACATCAATACGTCTGGACGGCTGTCCATAGCATCCTCGTAACTGATCTCTGGAACAGGGTTGGCGAGGGCGAATACGATAGGGCTGTCAGCCATAGAGCGGATCATATCCTTAGAGAGTACGTTACCCTTGCTGAGTCCTACGAATACATCGGCACCCTTCACAGCCTCTTCGAGTGTGTGAACATCACGGCGGTCGGTAGCGAACAACTTCTTCTGCTCTGTCAGGTTCTCACGGTCGCTTGTAATTACACCCTTAGAGTCGAGCATGACGATATTCTTCACCTGTGCACCGAGGGCAACGTAGAGCTTGGTACAGCTGATGGCTGCAGCTCCGGCACCATTAACCACAATCTTCACGTCGGCAATGTTCTTGCCGGCTACTTCGAGGGCGTTCTTCAAACCTGCAGCTGAGATGATGGCAGTACCATGCTGGTCGTCATGCATTACAGGAATATCGAGGGTCTTCTTCAGGCGCTCTTCGATGTAGAAGCACTGAGGCGCCTTGATATCCTCCAGGTTGATACCACCGAAGGTAGGTGCGATCTTCTCAACGGTCTCGCAGAATTTCTCTGGATCTTTCTCGTCGATTTCGATATCGAAGACATCCACTCCACCATAAATCTTGAACAGCAATCCTTTACCTTCCATTACTGGCTTGCCGCTCATCGCGCCGATGTCGCCGAGTCCGAGCACAGCAGTACCGTTACTGATCACAGCTACCAGGTTACCCTTGTCTGTGTATTTGTAAACTTCGTCTGGGTTTTGCTGAATCTCCAAGCATGGGAAAGCTACGCCTGGTGAATACGCCAAACTCAAGTCCGTTTGTGTGTGATAAGGTTTTGTTGGTTTAACCTCAATCTTACCAGGACGGCCTGCTTCGTGATATTCGAGAGCCGCCTCTTTTGTGATTTTTACCATAACAATGTATTGGTTTAATGATTCTATTTCTTTCTGTTTTTCGCAAAAAATGCGTTTTATCTTAAAGATTGTGCAAAGGTAATAAAAAACTTATTAAAAAAAGATGGATTTTTATTTTTTTTTGTATCTTTGCACAAAAATTATTTAAAGGATGCGGTTTTGCTATATGGAGTTGGCAGAATCGGATATGCAACAAACTATTAAAATAAGAGATATGGCAGATAAAATAAGAGATATGGCAGAAATTAATCAATATAGAAAGGAATTGCGCGATAAGATCATAGCTTATGCCATGAGGGAGTTTCACCAGCGCGGCGTGAAGGCGGTGAAGATGGATGAGATTTCTCGTGGGCTTCGTGTGTCGAAGCGTACGGTGTATGAAATCTTCGGCGATAAGGAGGAACTGCTGCTTGCAGGAATGAAGATAGAGCGGGCAGAATACAAGGCCCGCGTTGAAGAGTATGCTCTTGCGCATGCGCGTAATGTAATGGATGTGATTGGCTATATCTATCGCCTTCAGATGGAGCGTAACCAGCAGGTGGGGGTAGTTTTCTATGAAGAGATTCATAGAATGCCCCGCATCCTGGAGTTCCTGAAAGAGGAGCATGATAAGGAGTATGATGATAGTATGCGCTTCTTCCAGGCTGGTGTAGATGAGGGGTACTTCCGCAAGGATGTAAATTTCGAGGTGGTTTATGAGTCTTCGAGAATCTGTATGTCAGAGATGATGCATCAGCAGCTCTATAAGAGATTTACGATGCAGGAGCTCTTCGATAATTTCACCCTCATTATGATTCGTGGTTTCTGTACCGATCGCGGTCTCGAATTGCTGGATAAGGCAATCGGACAGCTTTAAAGCTTGTATATCCATTTCATCAGTCTGTTGATGATGCCGATGTTGCATCTGAACCAGCGGTATTTTGCCACGGGCTTGCCTCCGAAGCTGCGAATGAATTCTCTATACGGATTTCGCTTCCAAGGTAAGCCTACATCCATAAAGTGCAGGTGCTTGAAGCCCCTTTGATGGGCGTATTGGATGGCGTGCCAGACGGTCAGGGCATCGGGATGCAGATATCGGTAGCTCTTCCTGAGCGATGCCAGGTGCCACAGATAGGCATCGCTGTCGCTGAAGGCCAGGGTGCATCCGCCCAGTATCTTGTTTTCGTAAGATGCTTTCTTGATACCCAGGCGTTTCTTGTCGTAGGTTGTCACAAAGACCTTTGCTTCGCTGCTTTTGCTTATTTGCTCGAAGTATTCTCTTGGTGGCACATAGCGGCGAGGTTTCATCTTGTAGAAGTTTCTATAGAGTTGATAGAATTTTCCCACTTCGTTTTCGTCAGAAGTGCTATGGCATTTCAATCCTTTTCTTTCTGCTGCTTCAATTTGCATTTTAGCCTTTTCGGTGAGACGCTCTTCCGGAGTCTTGCTGTGTAGCGAATTATATACTTCCTGCCAAGCTATAGGGTAATAGCCCGTGCGACGGAAATGTCGGTAGCCGAACATCTTTTTCTGCATCTCTGAAAATTCGATGTAGAGGGTATGGCGGCGGGCGAGTTCGCGGGTCATCGCATGCAGAAGAGTAGGGAAGGTGGCTTCGGCGGTTTCTTCATCCAGATAGGCTCCTTCTCCATGTACGTGCGCATGTGTATATATAAAAGGTGGAATAAGGATATGGCGGCGGTGTATCATGGCTAGCATTTGTCCGACTACTCTTCCTTCCTGGGTAGCTACAGCCATAATGGGGGTGTCGCTTGGTACTTTTTCACCTATCTGGAAGAGTTCCAAGCTATGGAAGAAGTTGCCCTCCAGCAGATGGGGCAGCTCCTCGTTTTCCGAATATATTCTTACTTCTATTCTTTTCACATTGCAAAAATAATAAATTAATTATAAAAAAACAAGTTTTCTTCCATTGTGTGGCTCTTTTTTAGTATTTTTGCACATTATCAAGGATTGTTTAGGTAAAAATGGCCTGATGGCTTGCGTAAAGCGGCTTGATGGCTTTAGGTAAAAATAAGATTGAAAAAGAAAAAGATATGAAGGTGATATTGATTGGTGCTGGCAATCTTGCCACTCATTTGGGGAAGGCGATATTTGCCGCAGGTCATGATGTGGTGCAAGTGTTCAGCCGCACGATGCCATCGGCTACGGCTCTGGCTTCCGAGGTGGGCGCACAGCCTGTTTCGGATATATCAGATGTTCGCTCAGATGCAGATTTGTACGTCGTTTCGGTGAAGGATAGTGCTATTGTAGAGTTGATTCCTGTTCTCTGCAAAGGAAAGGAGACCAAGGTCTTTCTGCATACGGCAGGCTCTATCCCGATGGATGTTTTCCAGGGAATGGCTTTGCATTATGGTGTGCTTTATCCGATGCAGACTTTCTCCAAGCAGCGTGAGGTGGATTTCTCTCAGATACCTTGTTTTATCGAGGCGAATGATGAGCATGCCTTGCAGCTGATCGGTGATGTGGCGCATCAGGTGAGCAGTAGGGTGTATCATCTGGCGAGTGAAGACCGCAAGTACCTGCATCTCTCTGCCGTCTTTGCCTGCAATTTCGTGAATCATTGCTATGCCTTGAGCCGGGAAATCCTGGAGGAGCACGGAATACCGTTCGATGTGATGCTTCCGTTGATAGACGAGACGGCTGCGAAGGTGCACGAGCTGGATCCGAAAGATGCACAGACGGGGCCGGCTGTAAGGTATGATGAGAATGTGCTTCGGGCGCAGGGAGCTCTGCTCAAGTCGAATCCGCAGATGAAGGATATCTATGACAGAATGAGCATGAGTATTCATAAGCTGAGTATCAAGGAATAGAGTTCAAGTGTCTGATTACTAAATAGAAAAAGTTTTCAAGTATGATTAATTACGATTTGAAGAAGATAAAGGCAATTGTATTTGATGTGGATGGGGTGCTTTCCCGCCAGACCATTACGCTTGCCAGTACGGGTGAACCTCTTCGCACCGTGAATATCAAGGATGGCTATGCAATTCAGTTGGCTCAGAAGGTGGGTGTGCGCATCGTCATCCTTACGGGCGGAACTACCGAGGCTATCCGCAAGCGATATGAGGGATTGGGCGTGCAGGATATCTATATGGGATGTGCTGTGAAAATCAACACCTATGATGCTTTTCTGGAGAAGTATCAGCTTTCTGATGAGGAAATCATCTATGTGGGTGATGATATCCCGGATTACGAGGTAATGCGTCGTTGTGGCTGCCCATGCTGCCCAGCCGATGCCTGCTCTGATATCAAGGAGATTTCCTGTTACGTCTCTTCTGCAAATGGTGGCGAAGGAGTAGGCAGGGATATTGTAGAGCAGGTGCTTCGTGCCCAGGGCCATTGGCTTTCCAATGCCAAGGCGTTTGGATGGTAATCATAAAGTTCAAAGTTCAAAGCTCAAAGTTCAAAGTAAATAAACAGATGAAGTATAAGATTATTTTGGCGAGCAATTCGCCACGCCGCAGAGAGTTGTTGGCAGGATTGGATGTTAATTTCGAGGTGAAGGTATTGCGTGGTATTGATGAAAGCTATCCTGAAGATTTGGATGCATACGATGTGGCAGAGTATATTGCTCAGAAGAAAGCGGATGCTTATCGCTCTTTATTGGATGGAGATGAGGCTTCTGAAGAGGTTTCTGAAGATTCTACTTCAGAAAAATCCTTCTCCGATGATTTGCTCATTCTTACAGCGGATACCGTAGTGATTGCTCCTGCTGCCGATGAACAGAACGATCAGGAGGGTAAGGGAATCATTCTCGGAAAGCCGCAGAATGCCGATGATGCGGTTCGCATGCTCAAGATGTTGAGCGGCAAGACTCACCATGTGGTTACGGGCGTATGTCTTACTACGAAAAAAGAACAGCGCAAGTTCTCGGTATGTACGGAAGTAAGTTTCAAGGAATTTGAAGAATGGGAGATCAATTATTATATCACCCATTACAAACCATTCGACAAGGCGGGTGCCTATGGCATCCAGGAATGGATAGGTTACATCGGATGTACCGGACTCAAGGGCAGTTATTTCAATGTGATGGGCTTGCCTGTGCAGCGCATCTATGCTGAAATGCTTAAATTAGCAGAATAATAGGTCTGGCTTTGTGCCGATTTGCATCAATAATCCCTAAACAGCCATCAGATTGGTGAAGAAACAGCTGGAAAATCATCAAAAATAGGGCAATTTAGTTTTTTTAAATTTAAATATGCCCTTATGTCCGGAATTATGAGTATCTTTGTGCGTTTTATGTAACTAACAAGGATTATGACTGAGAAAAATAAAGCCAAGGTTCGTGAAATCTTGGACACATATTTGGAGTGCAATCATCACCGCAAGACCCCGGAAAGATATGCAGTTCTGGATGCGGTTTATAGCATTGATGGGCACTTCACTCTTGAAGAGCTGGATGCTGAGCTCACGAAGAGAAACTTCCGGGTGAGCAGAGCTACGCTCTATAATACAATGCATCTCTTCATCGAGCTGAGGCTCGTGATGAGACACAGTCTGGTGGATGGTACCAAATACGAGGCGTGCTATTACAATGATAGCCATATCCATCAGGTGTGTAGCGTGTGTGGGCAGGTAACGGAGATCAATGTGCCGGCTGTTACGGCAGCAGTGAATGACCTCAAGCTGCAGCGTTTCCGAAAGGATACATTCGCCCTCTATATCTACGGCGTATGCAGTGCATGCCAGGCAAAGCTTACACGCAAGAAAAACGATAAGTAATAAAAATAACTATATTTTATAGAAATGAACACAGGTAAAGTAGATGTCCTGCTCGGTTTGCAGTGGGGCGATGAAGGAAAAGGTAAGGTGGTTGATGTTTTGACCCCTAAGTATGATGTCATTGCTCGTTTCCAGGGTGGTCCTAATGCGGGTCATACTCTCGAGTTCGAAGGCGAGAAGTATGTTCTTCGTTCTATCCCTTCTGGTATCTTCCAGGGTGGCAAGGTAAACATCATCGGTAACGGCGTAGTCTTGGCTCCAGACCTCTTTATGGGCGAGGCTAAGGATTTGGAGAAGAGTGGCCATGACCTCAAGAGCCGTCTCTACATTTCTAAGAAGGCGCATCTCATCATGCCTACTCACCGTGTGCTCGATGCTGCCATTGAGGCTTCTAAGGGCAAGAACAAGGTAGGTACCACTGGTAAGGGTATTGGCCCTACTTATACTGATAAGGTAAGTCGTACTGGTCTTCGCGTAGGTGATATCCTCGAAAACTTCGAGGAGAAGTATGCTGCTCACAAGGCTGCTCATCTCAAGACTATCGCTAGCCTCGGATACACTGATTTCGATATTACTGAGGTAGAGAAGACCTGGATGGAGGGCATCGAATACTTGAAGCAGTTTAAGCTCATCGACAGCGAGGTGGAGATCAACAAGGTGCTCCGCTCTGGCAAGGACATCCTCTGCGAGGGTGCTCAGGGTACTATGCTCGATGTTGACTTCGGTTCTTATCCATTCGTAACTTCTTCTAATACCATCTGTGCGGGTGCCTGCATCGGTCTGGGTATCGGTCCTAACCGTATCGGCAATGTCTATGGTATCATGAAGGCTTACTGTACTCGCGTAGGTGCAGGTCCATTCCCAACAGAGCTCTTCGATGAGACTGGTGCCAAGATCCGTGACCTGGGTCATGAGTATGGTGCGGTTACTGGCCGTGAGCGTCGTTGTGGCTGGTGCGACCTCGTACAGCTCAAGTATTCTGTGATGGTAAACGGTGTAACCGAGCTTATCATGATGAAGAGCGATGTGCTCGATGGTTTCGATACCATCAAGGCTTGCGTGGCTTACAAGTTGCCTGATGGCACTGTTACTACAGATTTCCCTTACGAGATTGATAACGTAGAGCCTGTTTACAAGGAGTTCAAGGGATGGAAGACTGATATGACTCAGTTTACTTCTGAGGATCAGTTCCCACAGGAATTCAAGGACTACATTGCATTCGTAGAGGAGTTCCTTGAGACCAAGATTGGTATCATCTCTATCGGTCCAGACCGCGCTCAGACTATTGTTCGTAAATAATTTGATAGTGTTTAATGTTTGGTGTATGATGTTTGCTTAAGGGTGAGCATAGCACTGGGCATTAAACATTTAACATTTAATATTTAACATAAATAAATGGCTCAGAAACCAAGTATTCCAAAGGGTACCCGCGATTTCGGTCCTGTTGAGATGGCAAAGCGTAATTACATCTTCAACACCATCAAGGATGTGTATGCCCTTTACGGATTCCAGCAGATTGAGACTCCTGCCATGGAGACCCTTCAGACCTTGATGGGTAAGTATGGCGAGGAGGGCGACAAGCTGCTCTTTAAGATTTTGAATTCAGGTGACTATATGAATAAGGTGAGCGATGAAGATATTCATTCGCTCGGATCACTCAAGTTGGCAGCAAAGCTCTGCGAGAAGGGTCTTCGCTACGATCTTACCGTGCCTTTCGCACGCTACGTGGTGCAGCATCGTGATGAGTTGCAGATGCCTTTCAAGCGCTATCAGATTCAGCCTGTATGGCGTGCCGACCGTCCACAGAAGGGTCGCTATCGCGAGTTCTATCAGTGCGATGCCGACGTGGTTGGTTCTGATTCTCTTCTCAACGAGGTTGAGTTGATGCAGATTGTAGATACAGTCTTTACCAAGTTTGGTGTGCGTGTCTGCATCAAGATCAACAACCGTAAGATCCTTACCGGTATTGCTGAGGTAATTGGTGAGGCTGAGAAGATCGTAGATATCACCGTGGCTATCGATAAGCTCGACAAGATTGGTCTTGACAATGTGAACGAGGAGCTGCGCAAGGATGGTATCTCTGAAGAAGCTATTGAGAAGTTGCAGCCAATCATCTCATTGTCAGGTTCTAATGATGAGAAGCTTGAAGTGATTTCCAAGGTGCTCGAAGGTTCTGAAATCGGATTGAAGGGTGTAGAGGAAACTAAGTTTATCCTTGATACCTTGAAGTCTGTAGGTTTGAACAATGAGATTGAGCTCGACCTTACTTTGGCTCGTGGCTTGAACTATTATACTGGTGCCATCTTCGAGGTGAAGGCGCTTGATACTCCTATGGGCAGTATCACTGGTGGTGGTCGTTACGACAACCTTACCGGTATCTTTGGCTTGCCAGGATTGAGTGGAGTAGGTATCAGTTTTGGTGCCGACCGCATCTACGATGTGCTCAATGCCCTCGATCTCTATCCAAAGGAGGCGGTCAATTCTACTCAGGTGCTCTTCATCAATTTCGGTGAGAAAGAGACTGCCTATTGTCTTCCTATCGTGACTGCCGCTCGTGCAGCTGGTATCCGCACTGAGATCTTCCCAGACAAGGCGAAGATGAAGAAGCAGATGAGCTATGCCAACGCGAAGCAGATTCCATTCGTAGTTCTCGCTGGCGAGAATGAGATGGCAGCTGGCAAGGTTACATTGAAGAATATGGAGAGTGGTGAGCAGACTTTGGTTTCTGCAGAGGAGCTCATCGCTGTCGTTAAGTAATAATAAAGGCTATATAATTCTGGTATAAGGTTTTTCTACCGTATATATTTACCATTCGTCCGTTCTCTTATGTGTGAATTTGTGAAAACTCTGCATAGGAGGCGGATTTTTATTAGCTTTAGGGCTAGAAACATTTAAAAACTCAAACTATATAAAACAATGAAAAGAATAATAACTTTTTTGTCTGTATTTGTCTTGGTTCTGATGATGACTTCCAGTTCCAGGAAAACTACTATTTTCGTTATTGGTGACTCTACTGCTGCCGAAAAGCAATGGTATAAGACTAGTCCGGAACGTGGTTGGGGTATGGTGCTGCAAGGTTGCTTCGACGACCAGATTATCGTTGACAACCATGCGGTAAACGGCAGAAGCTCCAAGAGCTTCCTGGATGAGGGTAGATGGCAGAAAGTTCTTGATAAGATGCAGCCAGGCGATTATGTTCTTATCCAGTTTGGTCATAATGATGAGAAGCATTTCTCTGATCGTTATACCGAGCCTGGCGGTACCTTTGATGCGCATCTCGCCAAGTATGTAAACGAAACCCGCCAGAAGGGGGGCATCCCTGTGCTTCTGAACAGTGTGGTTCGCCGCTGCTATTATTCTGAGGATTTGAAGAATGATAACGACGAGAAACTACGTGACAAACAATATGATGGCAAAGAACTCATCAACAGTGATACGCTCATAGATACCCACGGAGCTTATGTCGTAGCTCCACGCCATGTAGCCAAGGCATTGAATGTGCCATTCGTGGATGCTACCAAGATTACCCACGACATTGAAACCAAGATGGGTATCGAAGGCAGCAGAAAGCTTCACATGTGGTTTATGCCAGGCGAGAATCCTCAGGTTCCAAAGGGTAAAAAAGATAACACCCATTATAATGTCTATGGTGCGCATGTGGTAGCTAATGCATTGGCTGATGCCTTGGCCGAGCAGGTGCCTGCACTGAAGAAGCATGTTCGTCATTATGATTATGTGGTAAGTGCCGAGGGTAGGGGTAACTTCATGACTTTGCAGCAGGCTGTAGATGCTGTTCCTGCCAATCAGCCAGCTACCATTCTGGTTTTGGGTGGTAAATGGAAGAATCCTTCTCATGTTGCCGGCAAGCAGATTAAGTATGTGCTGCAGTTTGGTGCCAGTATAGAGAAGTAGCTGCAAGTGCTAGGAAAATTACTTTCTACCTTTAAAGGAAAATGTTTTTAGAGTTAGTAGAAAACTTCGTTCAGCGACGTTGAATCTCCGTTCAGCGACGTTGAATGTACGTTCAGCGACGTTGAATGTCGGTTCAATGACGTTGAACGGAACTTTCTACTAGTGAAAAAGGGGAGGCAAGCAGTCATGATAGACTGATGCCTCCCCCAAACGATATGGAAAGTTTTTAATGTCTTAATTCTTAAAGCTGTGGATAGGAGCAGGAATGCGACCTACACGATTTACGAAATCAGAGCAGCTGAACTGATTAACCGGCATGATTGGAGCATAACCCAACAAACCGCCGAAATCTACAGTATCTCCCACCTTCATACCCACAACAGGGATGATGCGGACGGCAGTAGTCTTCTGGTTTACCATACCAATGGCAGCCTCATCTGCAATGACACCGGAGATGGTGGTAGCTGCAGTATCGCCTGGGATAGCAATCATATCCAAACCTACAGAGCAAACGCAAGTCATTGCCTCCAACTTCTCGATAGTAAGTGCACCTGCCTCTACGGCATTGATCATACCCTGGTCTTCAGAAACAGGGATGAAGGCACCGCTCAAACCGCCAACATAAGAAGAAGCCATGATACCGCCCTTCTTAACCTGGTCGTTCAAAAGTGCGAGCGCTGCGGTTGTACCTGGAGCACCTGCACGCTCCAAACCAATCAACTCCAGAATATCAGCTACGCTGTCGCCGATGGCTGGAGTAGGAGCCAATGAAAGGTCGATGATGCCGAATGGTACGTTCAGGCGGCGTGATGCCTCCTTGGCAACCAGCTGACCTACACGTGTAATCTTGAAAGCAGTACGCTTGATAGTCTCGCAGAGAACCTCGAAGCTTTCGCCCTTCACCTGCTCCAATGCATATTTTACTACACCAGGACCGCTGACACCTACGCTGACAACAGCGTCTGCCTCAGAAACGCCATGGAAGGCACCAGCCATGAATGGGTTATCATCAGGAGCATTGCAGAGAACAACGAGCTTAGCGCAACCCAAGGAACCATTATCCTTGGTAGCCTCGGCTGTATCCTTGATGATTTCGCCCAGCAGGCGTACGGCATCCATATTGATACCGGTCTTGGTAGAACCTACGTTTACAGAGCTGCAGATGAAATCGGTCTGAGCCATAGCCTGAGGGATAGAACGGATGAGGAGCTCATCGCTCTTGCTCATACCCTTGCTAACGATGGCAGAGTATCCACCGAGGAAGTTGACACCCAATTCCTTGGCACACTTGTCGAGAGTCTTGGCAATCTTCACATAGTCATCGGTAGTCTTGCAGGCAGAACCACCTACGAGTGCAATCGGAGTGATAGAGATGCGCTTGTTTACGATAGGCACACCATACTCTTTAGAGATGTCCTCACCGGTCTTCACCAAATCCTTGGCGAGGCGGGTAATCTTATTATAAATGTTCTGACAGAGCTGGTCGAGATCTGAAGTGGCACAGTCCAGGAGGTTGATACCCATGGTAATGGTGCGCACGTCGAAGTTCTCCTGCTCAATCATCTTGTTGGTTTCGATAACCTCAGATATATTGATCATATTCCTTCTATTGCTTTTAAATGTGATAAACTTAGATGCGGTGCATCATGTTGAAGATTTCCTCACGCTGGCATTTTACCTGAACACCAATGCTCTTGCCAAGATCAGCGAGTTCGTCGGCAACAGTCTCGAAAGATGTATTCATCTTACCCATGTCAACAATCATCATCATGTTGAAGTACTCCTGTACGATGGTCTGAGAGATATCCAGGATATTGACGTCCTTCTCTGCCAAATAGGTACAAACTCTGGCGATGATACCCTTTGTATCCTTGCCCACTACTGTAATAATCGTTCTGTTCATGTAATAAATTATTTTATATGGAAAGTTTAATGCTGCAAATTTACAACAATTTAGGGAGACTACCAAATAAAAAACAGAAAACTTGCAAAATGCCAGACATTTTGCAAGTTTTCTGATATGTCGTTTACTTGATTCCTCTTTCGTTGAGTGCCTTGGAATATTTTGCAGCATTCTGCAGATGCTCCTGATAGGTGCGGGCAAAATTGTGGGTGCCGCTGAAATCCTCCTTGGCGCACATATAGAGATACTCGTGCTTTACATGGTTGAGTACGGCATCAATGCCGGCAACCGATGGAATGCGGATTGGGCCAGGAGGAAGACCTGGATTCTTGTAGGTATTGTATGGGCTCTTGATGTACAGGAGGTTGTTGTAGATACGCTTCAGTTCGAAACGCTTCCAGGCGAACTTGATGGTTGGGTCAGCCTGCAGTGGCATACCCTCCGGATACTCTGCATTGCGCAGCATCAGTCGGTTGTAATACATACCTGCAATCATCGGTTTTTCGCCGTTGTTGGCAGTTTCCTCATCCACGATACTGGCAAGTGTAATCACCTGGTTAGGAGTGAGCTTCATCGTCTTTGCCTTCTCCGTGCGCTCAAAGTTCCAGAACTTGTCGCTCTCTTTCTTCATGCGTTCCAGGAATTTCTCGATGGATACATTCCAGTAGATATCGTAGGTGTTAGGGATAAACATGCAGGCGATGGTGGCTGTATCGTAGCCCATCTTCTCGCAAACCGCCTCATCAGTGAGTGCCTTTTTGATTTCTGTGCTGTCGAGCATTAGTTTCTTGCTCAGCTCCACGGCGAGCTTGTCGATGGTGCGTACGGAAGGTATGGTGAGGTTGACAGGTTCCTGCAAACCGTTCTTCATGTGACGCCAGACCTTGAGTGCTCCGTCTCCAGGATGGATGGCGTATCTACCGGTGCGGATGTGGTCGGCATAGCCTGAATGAAGGGTGAGTGTGCGGAATGCCTGCATCGGGATGCTCTTGGCGAAAGGCTGCACCTTATTATATACAGAGTCGATGTTGTCATCGGCGTCGATATATACATACTTGGTTTCGCTGCTTTTCGAGAATGATGAGAAGCAGTAGAGATAACCTACGATGGCGATGGCGGCGATGCAGCCGATGGCGCCATAGAGGTAAAACTTAGAAGTTGTTTTCTTTTTCTTCATTTTCTTTATCTACTTAAAATATTTTCTGTTCTTCTTGAAACATTTCTGTTTGTCTTTGAACTTGATCTGTTCTTCTTGAAACATTTTGGTGCAAAAGTACAGTAAAAATGCCAAATAGCAAAGCGTATGCAATTAAAATAGGTTAATTCGCCGATTCTTTATCCGTGGTATGAAGAATTTCATTACCTTTGCATCATTGAAACTGAGGAATATTGACATATTAAAACGATTGATGATATGAGAATGAAATTTACAATATCATACAAGGCAGAGTGGGGGGAGTCTCTGCATGCTGATATCACCTTCTTCGCACGTGACGGAAAGCGGAAGGTGGTAGATCTGGCGATGAACACAGTAGATGGTTATCATTGGATGGCTGAAACCCATACTTTGGAAAACCGTCATCATCCCTTTGTGGCTGTAGCCTATTATTATAAGGTGGTAGATGCCGAGGGAAATGTGGTGCGCAGGGAATCTGTTGCTTCTCCTAGAGCCTATGTGTATGAGGCGAACAGAAACTATATCCTGTCCGACTTCTGGCTGGATGATGAGAATGAGCTGCTGGGCGGTTTCATCAACTATACGGCTCCGGTAGTCTGGACGGGTGATGAGGTTGCCAAGCTGCCTCTGTTCGAGCAGACCGTGATCTTCAAGGTTTCTGCTCCTCAGCTTCACGAGGGTGAGGCTGTGGCACTGCTGGGTAATCATCCAACCTTGGGCGAGTGGAATACCGACCATTATCTTCCGATGATTCATCAGGGCGGAACCAGTTGGGTGCTCTCTGTCAACGTACAGGCTTTGGAGGCTCCGCTGGAGTATAAATATGTGGTAGTGGATGCCAAGACCCATCAGTTCAAGAGATGGGAGTTTGGTGAGAATCGCACCATGGGAACAGGTATTGCCTATGGCCATGATGAGGAGGAGAAAGCCAACCGCTATGCGGCTAGCGGTCCGGATGAAATCCGACTTTATTCCAAGGATGTCTGTATCCTTCATGGCGGTGAATTCCGTGTGAAGAAAATGCCGCCTCATGCTCAGTTTAATTTCGATACCTATATCTTCGACTTGGATGGTACCTTGCTTTCTACCCTGGGCGATTTGGCTGCGAGCTGCAATTATGCCCTCAAGACGAATGGCTTTCCTGAGCGAAGCATAGATGAGGTGCGCCGCTTTGTTGGAAACGGTGTCAAGAAATTGATGGAACGTGCCATTCCGGATGGTTGGGAAAATGAGAAGTTTGAACAGGTGTTTGCCGATTTCCGCAAGCACTATATGATGCATAATCTTGATACCACGCAGCCTTATCCGGGTGTGATGGAAATGTTACAGGAATTGAAGGATAGAGGCAAGAATATTGCCGTGGTGAGCAATAAGTTTTATGCTGCCACCCAAGCCCTCTGCCGCCATTTCTTTGGCGACTTGGTAGATGTGGCTATAGGTGAGCGTGAGGATATTCAGAAAAAGCCAGCCCCAGATACGGTAAATGAGGCTTTGCGCCAGATGAATGCTGATAGGGAAAGCGCTGTCTATATCGGCGACAGTGATGTGGATGTCATGACCGCCAAGAACAGCGGAATGCCTTGCATCAGTGTGCTTTGGGGATTCCGGAATCTCGAATTCCTTATCGCACATGATGCTAGAATATTTGTTACATCCCCACTGCAGATCTGTTAGTTGATTCCGTGTTCTTCTACGAATTTCACCACATCATCCTTGTTGGTGTCAGAGATAGGCACCGCCAGTTTGCCATAGATGACCTTCATGTTCTGGATGTAATCGAAATTAGTTAGATTGGCAATGAAAGAGCGGTGCACCCTTCTGAACTTCTCGCGCGGAAGTTTCTCTTCCAGGCGTTTCAGGTTGCCCAGGGTCATGATGTTGCGTCCATCCGCCATGTGGAACTTCACGTAATCTTTCACGCTCTCGATAAAGAGTATGTTCTCGAAAGGAATCCTGGTGTATTTGCTTTCGTTCTTCACCACTACAAAGCCATCGCGCTTGATGGGGTTGTAGGCATCGTCCTGCATATAATGGTCGAATACCTTCTGGCATGTCTGCATGAAGTCTTCGTATAGGATAGGCTTGACCAGATAGTCGAAGGCGTTCACCTTGTATGCTTCGATGGCATACTCCTTGAATGCGGTGGTGAAGATAATCTTCACGTTCATCGGCACGAGCTTGGCAAACTCGAGTCCGCTGATCTGCTGCATGTGGATGGCAAGAAACAGAATGTCGAGATGGTTGTGGTGGATTCCATCTACAGCTTCGATGGCGTTGTGGTACGCACCGATAAGGTTGAGGGATGGTGTCTCCTCAACATAATGCTTCAGCAAAGCCAAAGCCTCAGGATCTTCATCTATGATAGCGCAGTTTAATATCATACTTATTTTATTTGATTAGTTTGATGGTATTATCATTTATTTGCATAATAACGGCTGGTTTTGCGTTTTATTGTATCCGGAAGAGCTTTTTTTTCTGGAAATCTTATTTTTATTCTTTTTCCCTTAAATTTGCTTAATCTATTTGGCAGTTTGCCGAAAAAGCGTTACTTTTGGGGATTGAATCGAATATATCGGTTCGGAATCGGTCAAACTCCGTTCTGGACTCGCAATCATGTGGTCCGGGAATGGCTGTAATACCGGTTCTTTTCGAAATCAAAATGATGATAAACGACATGAATGATAAGAAAAACAATTCTATAAGATATTTTTCTGTAAGCACGTTTTTGCTTACAGGTAAGCAGATGATGCTGGCGATGATGCTGGCATGTTCGCCTCTTGCCATGTCGGCGCAGAAAATCTCGCTCGGTAGCTGCATCACCCGTGATGGCGGTCAGTATAAGGGAGAGATGGTAAGCGGCAAACCACAGGGTAAGGGATCTACCGTTTATAAGAATGGTGATACTTACGAGGGTGCCTACGTCAAGGGAAAGCGCAGTGGTTATGGCGTTTATACTTTCTCGGATGGCGAGAGATACGAAGGACAGTGGCTGCAGGACCAGCAGCACGGCAAGGGTACCTATTACTTCCAGAACAATAATAAGTATGTAGGACTCTGGTTCCGCGATTTCCAGCACGGACATGGCGTGATGTACTATTACAATGGTGATAAGTATGACGGAGACTGGTATAAGGATAAGCGACAGGGAAAGGGTACCTACACCTATTCCAACGGTGCCAAATACAAAGGCCAGTGGATGAACGACATGAAGAATGGAAATGGATTCTTTGACTGGGGAGATGGAACCACCTATGATGGACAGTGGGTAGATAACCAGCGCTCAGGCAAGGGTACCTTTAAATATGCTGACGGTGATACCTATATTGGTGACTGGAAGGATGATATCCAGGACGGTAAGGGTATCTACAAATTCCATAATGGCGATATATACGAAGGTGATTATTCGCAGGGTGAACGTACCGGTGAAGGAATTTTCCGCTCAGCCAGCGGTTCGAAATACACCGGACAGTTTGTGGATGGCCAGCGTTCCGGACAGGGTACTTTCGTATGGAAGAATGGCGACATCTATGTTGGCAGCTGGAAGGACGACCTGCAGAATGGTAGGGGAAAGCTGACCAAGAAGAACGGTGACATCTTTGAAGGCGAGTTCAAGAAGGGATATGTCGATGGCAATGTGGTGATACATTACGCCAACGGCAACCGCTTCAAGGGTGTCTATCACAATGGCAAGCGCGAGGGCTTCTGTATCGAGGAAAACAAGGACGGCAAGCGCTTCGAGGGCAACTATAAGAAGGATGCACGCGATGGCAGATTTGTAGAGAAAGACCGCAATGGTCAGGTTACAGCCAAGGGTGTATATGAGAACGGAAAGCGATTTGAGGATTAAACTTCCGGCAAGAATTGAATTATGATTCAATCTAGAGGCAATGAAATGCTTATCCGCTTCTATGCTTTCCTGAAATATAAACTTAAGAAAGTAGAAATCAATCACAAAATTCAATATACTATGGTAATTGATACATTAGACAATTTGGAGAAATATGTTTCTCTTAATCCACTCTTCACAGAAGTAGTGAAGTTTATCAACGAGAATGATCTCACTAAGTTGGAGACCGGCAAGCATCCTATCCTGGGTGATGATCTCTTTGTGAATATCGCTGTAGCTCACGGCAAGACCGAGGAAGAAGCTACCATCGAGGCACATCGTCAGATGATTGATATTCAGATTCCTATGAATACAGAGGAAACCTATGGATATTCTCCAGTGAAGGATCTCCCGGAAGTGGAATACAACGAGGCTAAGGATTGCACCTTGTATCCTGGCGTGAAGGCTCAGACACTGGTAACCTGCAAGCCAGGCCAGTTTGCTATCTTCTTCCCACAGGACGGTCATCAGCCATGCATCGGCAAGGGTGATATCCATAAGGCTATCTTCAAGGTAAAGGCTTAAAAACCTTAATCAAATAGTAGAACCATCTAAAATCATGATATATGGCAACAGAAAAGAAAACTTCAGCTAAAAATACTACAGCAAAGAAGACAACAGCCAAGAAGGCTACCTGCAAGGCAACCGCCAAGTGCGCTACCAAGAAAACCGTGAAGGCTGCTGCCCCAAAACATATCGGACTCGTGAAGAACGATCCATATCTGGCAGACTTTGAGCCTGCTATCGTAGGAAGACATGAGCATGCGCTCTGGAAACTCAACCAGCTTACCCGTAACGGCAAGATTTCGCTCAGCGATTTCGCCAACGGATACGACTACTTCGGATTGCATAAGACGGAGAAGGGATGGGTGTTCCGCGAGTGGGCGCCAAATGCTACAGATATCTATCTCATCGGAGATTTCAACGGCTGGCAGGAAAGCCCTAAGTATCGTGCTAAGCGTATCAAGGGCACCGGCAACTGGGAGTTGAAACTCTCGGAAAAGGCAATGAAGCACGGTGATCTCTTCAAGATGAAAGTGCACTGGGAAGGTGGAGAAGGCGAGCGTATCCCTGCATGGGCTAACCGTGTGGTTCAGGATGAGCAGACCAAGATTTTCTCTGCGCAGGTATGGAGCCCTGAGCCTTACAAGTGGAAGAAGAAGACCTTCAGACCTAACACCACTCCGCTGCTCATCTATGAGTGCCATATCGGAATGGGACAGGATGCAGAGAAGGTTGGTACCTACACAGAGTTTAAGGAGAAGGTGCTGCCACGTATCATTGAGGATGGTTACAACTGCATTCAGATCATGGCAATCCAGGAGCATCCTTATTATGGATCCTTCGGTTACCACGTTAGCAGCTTCTTTGCTGCCAGCAGCCGTTTCGGAACCCCTGAGGAGCTTAAGGATCTCATCGATACAGCCCATCAGAATGGCATAGCTGTCATTATGGATATCGTTCACTCTCATGCAGTGAAGAACGAGATGGAAGGTCTCGGCAATCTTGCCGGTGATCCTAACCAGTACTTCTACCCTGGCGACAGACATGAGCATCCAGCTTGGGACAGTCTCTGCTTCGACTATGGTAAGGATGAGGTGATGCACTTCCTCCTGAGCAACTGCAAGTACTGGCTCAGCGAATACCACTTCGATGGTTTCCGCTTCGATGGTGTAACCTCTATGCTCTACTACAGCCACGGTCTGGGAGAGGCGTTCTGCAATTATGGTGACTACTTCAATGGCCATGAGGATGATAATGCTATCTGCTATCTTACCCTTGCCAACTGTCTGATTCACGAGGTGAACAAGAATGCCATCACCATTGCCGAAGAGGTGAGCGGTATGCCTGGATTGGCTGCCAAGTTTGCCGATGGCGGCTATGGCTTCGACTATCGTATGGCGATGAATATTCCAGACTACTGGATCAAGACCATCAAGGAGCTGAAGGATGAAGACTGGAAGCCATCCAGCATCTTCTGGGAAATCAAGAACCGTCGTGCAGACGAGAAGACCATCTCTTACTGCGAGAGCCACGACCAGGCACTGGTAGGCGACAAGACCATCATCTTCCGCCTGATAGATGCTGATATGTACTGGCACTTCAAGAAGGGTGATGAGAACGATATGGTTCACCGAGGCATTGCCTTGCACAAGATGATTCGTCTGGCTACTGCTTCTACCATCAATGGCGGCTACCTGAACTTCATGGGTAATGAGTTCGGCCATCCAGAGTGGATTGATTTCCCTCGCGAGGGTAACGGATGGAGCTACAAGTATGCTCGCAGACAGTGGAATCTGGTAGATAACAAGGATCTCTGCTATCACTATCTCGGCGACTTCGACAAGGAGATGCTCAAGACAATTAAGAGTGAAAAGAACTTTAACAAGACACCAGTTGTTGAAATCTGGCACAATGATGGCGATCAGGTGCTCGCTTATATGAGAGGCGACCTGCTCTTCGTCTTCAACTTCTCGCCAACCCGCTCGTTTACCGACTATGGCTTCCTGGTACCAACCGGTGCCTATAGCGTGGTACTCGATACTGACAACAAGGCGTTTGGTGGCAACGGTCTGAATGATGACGAGATGACCCACCTCACCAACTATGACCCTGTGTATGTGAACGATCGCAAGGAGTGGTTGAAGCTCTACTTGCCAGCCCGTTCGGCACTGGTGCTCAAGAAAAATTAAACATAGATATATGGATCATAAAAGGAATAGCACGGCGAAGATGCGCTTCGCCTGTGCTATCATTTTTTTAGTTTTTGCTTATACATTCCTGGCTTGTTACCAGGCAGATATTCTAGCCGTGGCGCAGCATGTCTTATCAGAAGGTAAGACTGATTATTTCTATACGCTTGCACCGCTGCTTGTTACCTTTGTATGCTTTCTGCTGCAGTTGGGAGCATACGCGGTGACCCGTGTGAAGCGCCGCTTCCACGGACTTACTTATTTCCCTTCATTCCTTTTGCTGGCCCTGATAGCCGATGTGCCTACCCATGTAGATGCTGGCGTGTCGCTGGGCTGGTGGTGGCTTGTCCTGCCTTTCAGCCTGCTGGTCTGGGCTGGCGTGATTTGGGTCGCCAGACAGTTGGAACCTCTTGAGCAGGAGCCACATAGTTTCGGCTGGTTCTCGCGTTACTCATGGGTGAACATCTCCCAGCTTGTCGTGATGATGCTGGCTGTTATCTTCATCACCAACAATGATCGCCTCTTTCACGAAAGAATGAAGATGGAACATCTGATGAAAGAAAAACAGTATGAAAAAGCTTTAGAGGTTGGAGAGAAATCCCTGCAGACCGATTCGTCGCTTACGATGCTCCGTATAGCCTGTCTTTATAGAACGGGCGAGCTGGGCAGCCGTCTTTTCTCCTATCCATTGGTAGGCGGCAGCCAGTCGATGTATATCAATGGCACGTCCGTCAAGGCATTGATGTGGCAGGCTCCGGTGTGGATGTATGGAACATCGCCCTGGATGAAGAAACATCGCCTGAAGTATCGCCTCTCGAAGGAGTACGAGCTTTGTGCGCTCCTGCTGGACAAGAAGCTCGATGAATTTGTCCGCAAGCTGGTTAAGTATCACGAATTGACCAAGCTGCCAACTCATTACAAAGAGGCACTTTTGCTCTATTGTCATCTTCGGACGCATCCTATCGTAGAGTTTCACGACAACGTGATGGATGCCGATTTTGCCGATTATCAGTCGATGGAGCGTAAATATAGCAATCCGGTAGAACGCCAGTCTGTTCTCCGCGATACATACAGCAACACATATTGGTACTATTATGATTATGGAAATAAATAATAGATTGAGACATAAAATATCGGGATATAGTAGTAAATGGGGATATCCGTTTTTCCGCAACTTGGCGAGTGTCCTATTGTGGATGCTCCTTCTTGTGCCATCTGCGGGCTTTGCCCAGAAGAAGGAAATACAATTGGCGAAGGATCAGGTGAAGTCGGGCAAGAACCTGCCTCAAGCGCAGGCGAGCATGCAGAAACTTCTGGCTGATTCTGCCAATCAGAACAACAAGAAAATCTGGAACCTTTACTTCGATGCTGTGCGCAAGCAATACGAGCAGGGTAACGAAAAGCTCTATCTCAAGCAGAAGTATGATACAGCCCAGCTCTTCAACCTCACCCGACAGCTCTTCGAGATTGCGCAGCAGTTTGATTCTGTTGAGATGGTTCCTAATAAAAAGGGAAAGGTGGAAATCGAATTCCGTAAGCAGCATGCTGATTATCTTTCCCATATCCGCACCAATCTCTTTAATGGTGGACTGTGGTTCCTCGGTAAGAAGAAGTATGCCGATTCCTATAAGTTCTTCGACCGTTATATAGATTGTGCCAACCAGCCGCTGTTCCAGTCATACGATTACAGTCAGAAGGATAAGCATCTGCCTCTGGCTGCCTATTATGCCGTATATTCCGGCTATAAGATGAAGGATCCCAAGGCAACGCTGCATCATTCTTATGTAGCGCTGAAAGATACCGTGCATTACAACTATATGTTGCAGTATCTTGCCGAAACCTATTATCTGGAGAAGGATACAGCGCGCTATCTGGCATCGCTCAAGGAAGGATTCGAACGGGTACCTACCTTCCCGTATTTCTTCCCACGACTCGTGGAGTTTTATGTAGATATCAATCAGCTGGATTCTGCGATGGCAGTAGTAGATAAGGCTCTCACCATTGTGCCAGACAGTGATATGTATCTTGTTGCCAAGAGCAACATCCTCTTCGAACAGAGCAAGCTCCAGGAGTGTATCAAGGTAAGCGATAAGGCTATCTCCGTGAATGAGGAACTTGCCGATCCATATTATAATGCAGGCATCTGTTATTTCAATATGGCAGTGGAGCAGGATAAGAGTTCGCAGACTTCGAGAAAGGTGCGTGAACAGGTGGATGCCAATTACAGGAAGGCACTCCCTTATTTGGTAAAATACAGAAAGCTCCAGCCTAATGAACAATCCAAGTGGGCTTTTCCGCTCTATACCATCTATCTGAACCTGAATATGGGTAAGGAGTTTGATGAAATAGATAAAATCATGAAGAAAAAGTAATCTCTTTTTCAATAAATAAAAGACAATGATAGATAGAATTTTAGATAAGTTGGGTATCGAACTCAACGATATGCAGCAGGATGCGATGCAGGCCGTGCTGCACACCGATAGAGATGTGGTAGTGCTTTCGCCTACGGGTAGTGGTAAGACGCTGGCTTATCTCCTGCCGATCTCGCAACTCATTGATGCCGGCGACGACGAGCCGCAGGCTATCGTGGTGACTCCTGGTAGAGAGCTGGCGCTGCAGTCTGCCACCGTGCTCAAGAATATGGGTAGCGGACTTCGTGCCATGGCTTGCTATGGAGGTCGTGCAACAATGGATGAGCATCGTGTGATGAAGCAGGTGCGCCCACAGATTGTCTTCGGAACTCCAGGCCGTCTGAACGATCATCTTGATAAGGGTAATCTGAACCGTTACCATATCAGATATCTCGTAATTGATGAATTTGACAAATGTCTGGAAATGGGTTTCCAGGATGAGATGAGCCGTCTGGTGAAATCGCTTCCAGGCTTGCGCCGTCACTTCCTGCTTTCTGCTACCGAGGCTGAGGAAATTCCGCGTTTCGTACACATGGGCAGAGTAGAGAAGATTGATTATCGAATGGACGAGGAGCAGGTACCTGAACGTGTACATATATATAAGGTGGAAAGTCCGGTGAAGGATAAACTGGAGAGTCTGGGTATGTTGCTCCGCAGTTTGGGCGACCAGAGCACCATCGTCTTCCTGAACTATCGTGATAGCGTAGAGCGTACCAATAAGTATCTGGTGGAGCAGGGGTTCTCTACCTCTTTCTTCCATGGCGGTCTGGAGCAGAAGGAGCGCGAGGCTTCACTCTATCGTTTCAGCAATGGCAGTGCCAATATCCTGGTAAGCACCGATCTCGCATCACGTGGTCTCGACATCCCAGACATCGATAACATCATCCATTACCACATGCCGGAAAGCGAGGATGGCTATATCCATCGTGTAGGGCGTACCGCAAGATGGGAGGCGCAGGGTAGAGCTTTCTTCCTGTTGGGTCCGGAGGAGCACATTCCTGAATATGTTGATGCAGAGGTAGAGGATTACGAGATTCCTGCCGTAGAGGAGTTGCCGATGCCTGCAAAGCCAAAAATGGCTACCTTATATATAGGTAAGGGAAAGAAGGATAAGATCAGCAAGGGCGATATCCTGGGCTTCCTTTGCAAGAAGGGCGGTTTGAATTCGTCTGAAATTGGAAAGATTGATGTCAACGACCGCTATGCCTATGCAGCGATAGCCCGACCAAAGTTGAGAAGTGTGCTCAACAATGTAAAGGGTGAGAAAATTAAGGGCGTAAAGACCATCGTAGAAGAAGTGCGATGATTTTAATATAGATAAAAGCCTCTTCTTGGAAATTATATCCAGAGGAGGCTTTTCTTATTGTAAATTGATATTTATGGCATAAATATGCGATAAATATGTTAAAAGCACTGACAAAATGAAAGATTTTTGCCCAAATCGCTAAAAATGTGCAGGAAAATTTGGTAGATTCAAATAAAATATGTAATTTCGCATCCGTAAATCCATACATAAGGGTTGCTCATTTGACTATATGGGTGGATTGCGCTTATACTGTTCCTGCTAACAGGAATGGCATGGTCAGAAAACTAAAATAATTAAACAAGATGAAGAAGTACAATTTTAACGCAGGTCCATCAATGCTTCCACGTGAAGTGATTGAGAACACAGCAAAGCAGATTTTGGATTTTAATGGTTCAGGTCTTTCATTGATGGAAATCAGCCACCGTGCTAAGGATTTCCAGCCAGTTGTTGATGAGGCTGTCTCCCTTTTCAAGGAGCTTCTTGACATTCCTGAGGGTTACTCCGTAATCTTCCTTGGTGGTGGTGCGTCGTTGCAGTTCATGCAGATTCCTGCCAACTTCCTCATCAAGAAGGCTGCCTACATTAATTCTGGTACTTGGGCTAAGAAGGCAATGAAAGAGGCAAAGCATTTTGGTGAGGTCGTGGAGATCGCATCATCGTCCGACGCCAACTACACTTTCTATCCTCAGGTTCCTAACACTGTGCCAGCCGATTGTGATTATTTGCATCTCACAAGCAACAATACAATATATGGTACCGAACTCCGTGTAGATCCAGACGTGAACGTGCCTTTGATTTCTGATATGTCATCAGATATCATGAGCCGTCCGGTAGATGTTTCCAAGTACACCGCCATCTATGCTGGTGCCCAGAAGAACCTCTCTATGGCTGGTGTTACCGTTATCATCGTCAAGGATGATATGCTCGGCAAGGCTCCTCGCGAGATTCCTACCATGCTCGACTATCGTACTCACGTAGAGAAGGGCAGTATGTTCAATACTCCTCCTGTAGTTCCTATCTATACTTTGATGGAGAACCTCCGCTGGTTGAAGGCAAATGGTGGTGTAGAGGCTGCTGACAAGCGAGCTCACGAGCGCGCTGAGGTTCTCTATGCTGAGATTGACCGCAACAAGCTCTTCAAGGGTACCGTAGAAGAAGCATCCCGCTCATTGATGAACATCTGCTTCGTGATGAACGATGAGTACAAGGAGCTGGAGAAGCCATTCCTTGATTTCGCTACAGAGCGTGGCATGGTTGGTGTCAAGGGTCACCGTTCTGTAGGTGGTTTCCGTGCCAGCTGCTACAATGCACAGACCATGGAGGGTGTTCAGGCACTCGTCAAGGCTATGCAGGATTTTGAGAAACTTTGAACTTTGAGATTTGAACTTTGAACTTTATGATTACTCCAAAGATTATAATCTATTATAAATGGGGAGCTTTTAAAGGAAAAAGCAAATCATAAAGTTCAAAGTTCAAAGTTCCAAGTTCAAAGTAAAAAGGTTCCAAGTAAAAAAGTTCAAAGTAATATGAAAGTATTAGTTGCAACAGAAAAGCCATTCGCAGCAGCTGCTGTGGAGGGCATTAAGAAAGAAATAGAGGGAGCAGGCAACGAACTCGTGCTGCTCGAAAAATATACAGAGAAGGCTCAGCTTCTCGATGCCGTGAAGGATGTGGATGCGATGATTATCCGTTCTGACAAGGCTGATGCCGAGGTGCTCGACGCAGCCAAGAACCTGAAGATTATCGTTCGTGCCGGTGCCGGTTATGATAATATCGACCTGGCTGCTGCTACTGCTCACAACATAGTAGCTGAGAACACTCCTGGTCAGAACTCTAACGCTGTAGCCGAATTGGTATTCGGCTTGCTGGTATTTGCCGTTCGTAATTTCTACAATGGTAAGGCTGGCTGTGAGTTGAAGGGTAAGAAGTTGGGTATCCTGGCATTTGGTAACGTGGGTCGCAATGTAGCTCGCATCGCCAAGGGCTTCGGTATGGAAGTGTCTGCTTATGATGCCTTCTGCCCTGCAGATGTCATCGAGGCTGCCGGTGTTCACGCCGTGAAGTCTCAGGATGAGCTGTTCCAGACTTGCGATATCGTTTCTCTTCATATCCCTGCTACTCCAGAGACTATCAAGAGCATCGATTACAAGACCGTGAACCAGTTGCCAAAGGATGGTATTCTTATCAATACAGCCCGCAAGGAGGTCATCAATGAGCCTGAGCTCCTGAAGCTTCTTGCTGAGCGTGAGGATTTGAAGTTCATCACCGACATCAAGCCAGATGCTGACGCCGACTTCGCCAAGTTCGAGGGCCGCTACTTCTCAACCCCTAAGAAGATGGGTGCGCAGACAGCCGAGGCTAACATCAATGCTGGTATCGCAGCTGCCAAGCAGATCAATGCATTCTTTGCAGATGGCTGCACCAAGTTCCAGGTAAATAAGTAATAATGACATTGAACTTTGAGATTTGAGATTTGAACTTTATGATTACCAATAATTGTATAGTTTTAGTTCGAGTCCCAAAGTTTTGTGGTTTTTGGTTATGTTAGAACGAAAAGTCGTTGAGAATGATATTTATGTTTTATCTAAGGCTTTTGCATTACGAATAGTAAATCTATATAAGTTTCTTACAGAGCAAAAACATGAATATGTAATTTCTAAGCAGCTCTTACGAAGTGGCACTAGTATTGGGGCCAATGTGCATGAAGCAAAGAATGCGCAATCTCGTCCGGATTTCTCTTCTAAAATGAATATTTCATTAAAAGAAGCAACAGAAAGTGGTTATTGGTTGGATTTGTTATATGATGCGGATTACATTACTAAAGAAGCTTATGATTCTATATCTGATGATTGTGAACATCTACAAGCTGTTTTGATTAAAATTGTAAAATCTACCAAGCATCAATAATGCTAATCATAAAGTTCAAAGTTCAAAATTCAAAGTTCAAAGTAAATAAAACATTATGGCAATAGTAAAACCTTTCAAGGGCATTCGCCCTCCAAAAGATTTAGTAGAGCAAGTTGAGTCTCGTCCATACGATGTCCTCGATTCAGAGGAAGTTCGTGCTGAGGCTGGCGATAACGAGAAAAGCCTTTATCATATCATTAAACCTGAAATCAACTTCGAACCAGGTACATCTGAATATGATCCTCGCGTCTATGAAAGCGCTGCAGAGAACTTCAGGAAGTTCCAGGAGAACGGCTGGTTGAAGCAGGATGATAAAGAACAGTATTATATCTATGCACAGACCATGAATGGCAAGACACAGTATGGTCTTGTTGTGGGTGCATACGTTAATGATTATATGACGGGTGTCATCAAGAAGCATGAGCTTACCCGCCGTGATAAGGAAGAGGATCGTATGAAGCACGTTCGTGTCTGCAATGCAAACATCGAACCGGTTTTCTTTGCTTATCCTGATAATTCTGTGCTCAATGAGATTCTGATGCGTTATGCTGCTACAGCACCGGAGTATGATTTCATCGCTCCAGTCGATGGCTTCCGTCACCAGTTCTGGATTGTCAGCGATGACAAGGATATTGAAACCATCACCGCTGAATTTGCCAAGATGCCTAGCCTCTATATCGCCGATGGTCATCACCGTTCTGCTGCCGCAGCTTTGGTGGGTGCTGAGAAGGCGAAGCAGAATCCGAACCATACCGGTAAGGAGGAATACAACTATTTCATGGCTGTCTGCTTCCAGGCAAGTCAGCTCACTATTCTTGATTACAACCGTGTAGTAAAGGATCTGAATGGCTTGACATCAGAACAGTTCCTCGATGCTCTTACCAAGAACTTCGAGGTGATAGAGATTGATGCGATTAATGTGAATGTATCAGGCGATGAGGAGGGTATCCCATGCTATGAGAAGATTGCCATTGATGAAGCAATCGAGCAGTTTGGCTTGGATATTCTGAAGCCTGCCGCTCTCCATTCTTTCCTCGTGTATCTCGACGGTAAATGGTATGGTTTGTTTGCCAAGCCAGGAACCTATGATGATGAGGACCCTATCGGCGTGCTCGATGTAGATATCTCTTCCCGTCTGATTCTGGATGATATTCTGGGCATCAAGGATTTGCGTTCTGATAAGCGTATCGACTTCGTGGGCGGTCTTCGTGGACTCGGCGAGTTGAAGCGTCGTGTAGATAGTGGCGAGATGAAGATGGCATTGGCCTTGCATCCAGTTACTATGCAGCAGATTATGGACATCGCTGACAGTGGCAAGATTATGCCTCCTAAGGCAACCTGGTTTGAGCCAAAGTTGCGCAGCGGATTGATTATTCACAAGTTGGATTAATGATTGACGAATTTAAAACCATATCAGATACTGTAGGCGAGGGATATTACACCGAGAAAAGGAGTAAGTTTCTCGCCTTTGCTCACCACGTTACCACTGTTGACGAGGTGAAGGAGATTGTTGCCGGGTACCGTAAGAAATATTACGATGCCCGACATTGTTGTTATGCCTATATGTTGGGTCCTGAGCGCACCGAGTTCCGTGCCAATGATGATGGTGAACCATCTTCTACGGCAGGAAAACCGATACTGGGACAAATAACAAAGGCAGAATTGACGGATATTCTCATTGTCGTCATCCGCTATTTCGGAGGTGTGAAGTTGGGTACCAGCGGATTGATCGTTGCCTATCGTGAAGCAGCGATAGATGCCCTGGCGCATTGCGAGGAGGTAACGCAGCAGGTAGAGGAAATCGTAACCTATGATTTCACCTATCCAATGATGAATGATGTGATGAGGATAGTGAAAGAGATGAATCCCCGTATTGTGGATCAGACTTTCGACAATACCTGCAGCATCAAGCTGTCAATCAGGAAGAGCGAGGCTGAGCAATTGCGTACCCGCCTGAAAAAACTGTCGTTTGAATAACGGAAAATCACAGAGTTCCCACACGCCCTGAAAGAGGGTGTGTCATAAGTCCACAACGCACCCTTTTTTAGTTTTTAAAGAACGTAAGTCCGCCAGGCGTCCCGCCGGATTTGCAATCCGGCGTTAAAAAATGTCCTAACCTATTTAGGCTCTGCGGATTTGCAATCCGCAGCAAAGGAGTATGCTTTTCCTTTTATTGGGGGATTACAAATCCCCCGGTGTTTATAGGTCGAACCTTTTTTTACGGCGGATTTCAAATCCGCCGGGACGCCTGGCGGGTTTACGCTCTTGAAGACACCTAGGTACTTTGGGGCTTTTATCCGTCCTCGGGCTACCATTATCAGGACTTATGACATACCCTCTTCGTATATCTATCCTTTTTCTTCCAATTCCTTCTGCAATCGGATGATTTCGTCGCGATATTGTGCTGCCTGCATGAAGTCGAGGTCCTTGGCGGCTTGCTTCATCAGGGCGGTGGTGTTGGCGATACTCTTCTCCAGTTCCTCCCTGCTCATGCTGCGGACGATAGGGTCGGCAACCATCGTGGCGCTATCTGGTTCGATATAGACACGCTGTCTGGACCCTTCGGCTCCCTTGATGCTCTTATGAACCATGATGCCTTTGGCTTTCTCGGCACTCTTGATGCTCTTGATGGTGGCTGCACCTGAAGCTGCTTCTTCTTCCTTGCCCATAGGCAGGGCAGAGGTAATCGCCTTCTGAATCTGTTTTGGCGTAATTCCATGGTCGGCATTGTATTTCAGCTGGATGCTTCTTCGGCGAGCAGTCTCATCAATGGTCTTCTGCATGCTGTCTGTGATATTATCCGCATACATAATCACCTTACCGTTCACGTTTCTGGCGGCACGGCCGGCGGTCTGGGTCAGGGAACGGTGACTGCGCAGGAATCCCTCCTTGTCTGCATCGAGGATGGCGACAAGCGAAACCTCAGGCAAGTCAAGTCCCTCGCGGAGCAGATTCACACCCACCAGTACATCATACACACCAGCTCGCAGATCGTTCATGATCTTCACGCGGTCGAGCGTTGCCACATCGCTATGGATATAGGCAGCCTTTACATCGTGGTTCAGCAGGAACTCGGTCAGCTCTTCTGCCATACGTTTGGTAAGGGTGGTGATGAGTACACGTTCATCCCGGTGGGTTCTGGTCAGAATCTCATCGAGCAGATCATCTATCTGGTTCTCGCTTGGGCGGACTTCAATCTCCGGATCGAGCAATCCCGTAGGACGGATCAGCTGTTCTACTACCACACCTTCAGATTCTCTCAACTCATAGTCGGCTGGGGTGGCACTCACGTAGATGGCCTGATGAATCATACTGTGAAATTCCTCGAAGGTGAGCGGACGGTTGTCGAAGGCGGCAGGCAATCGGAAACCATATTCCACCAGATTCTTCTTTCGGGCTCTATCGCCACCATACATCGCACCGATCTGCGGAATGCTCACATGGCTCTCATCTACCACCAGAAGGAAATCTTTCGGGAAGAAATCGAGCAGACAGTATGGCCGTTCTCCTTCGTGTCGGCCATCGAAATATCTCGAATAGTTCTCGATGCCCGAACAGTGTCCCAGCTCCTTGATCATCTCCATATCGTATTCCACACGCTCCTTGATGCGCTGTGCCTTGATGCCATCGCCTATGCTCTTGAAGAATTCTTCCTGCTTCACCAGGTCGTCCTGTATCATTCTGATGGCGATTTCCTGCTGCTCCTTGCTGGTTACAAAAAGGTTGGCAGGATAAAGCTCATATTCTTCGAAGGAGGCGAGTCGGTGATAGGTGAGGGAATCTACCTCCTCGATGCTGTCTATCTCGTCATCCCACCAGGTTACTCGCAGCACATTGTCGCTGTACGCCATGAAGATATCTACCGTTTCTCCCTTTACGCGGAAATTGCCGCGCTGCAGTTCGATGTCGTTTCTTACATAGAGGGCATCTACCAGTTTCCTGAGGAATTCATTTCTGTCGAGTTGCTGCCCCCTGTGAATCTTGATGATGTTTTCCTGCATAGCTACTGGTCCACCCATACCATAGATGCATGATACGGAAGATACCACGATGACATCTTTTCTGCCTGAAAGCAAAGCGGAAACGGCACCCAGACGGAGCTTGTCGATCTCATCATTGATGGCGAGATCTTTTTCTATATAGGTATCCGTGGTTGGCAGATATGCCTCCGGCTGGTAATAGTCGTAGTAGGAAACGTAATATTCCACGGCATTATTGGGGAAGAAGCCTTTCATCTCCTGATAAAGCTGGGCGGCAAGCGTCTTGTTATGACTCAGGATAAGAGTCGGTTTGCCCACGTTGGCTATCACGTTTGCTACGGTGAAGGTCTTGCCGGAACCGGTTACGCCAAGCAACACCTGTGCGGGCTCTCCCTGCTGGATGCCTTCGGTGAGTTGTCGGATGGCTTGCGGCTGATCACCCGTCGGTTGATATTCTGAAGTGATTTTAAAGTCCATAATCTCTGTTTTTGGGTGCAAAAATACAAAAAAAACGGCATTAATCGTTATAAAGATTAATTATTTGCGAAAAAATGTATTTTTTCTTTTGATAATAAGCAAATTATCTGTAACTTTGCATCCACAAAAGTAATAATATGAAGAAATCAATACTAATCGCAGCTAGTGTAGCATTGCTTCTTACTGGCTGTGCGAGCGAATATAATCAGGTATATAAGGCAGCAACACCTACCTATAAGTACGAGTATGCCAAGCAGTGTTTTGCACAGGGCAAGTATTCTCGTGCCATTCCTCTGTTGCAGGAAGTTGTAACCATGAAGAAGGGTTCAACTGAGGGCGAGGAGTGTCTCTATATGTTGGCAATGGCTGAGTATGGCTTGAAGGATTACGAAACGGCATCAGAGTATTTCAAGAAATATTATGCCAGCTATCCGAAGGGACAGTATGCAGAGATGGCGAAGTACTTTGTGGGCGAAAGCCTCTATCAGAATGCACCGGAGCCTCGACTCGACCAGAGTACTACTTATACTGCGATTACAGCCTTTCAGGAGTTTCTCGATCTCTTCCCGGATGCTCATCTCAAGGCTCAGGCAACCAACCGTCTCTTTGCCTTGCAGGATCTCCTGGTAGAGAAGGAGTATAAGAGTGCACGCATGTACTTCGATATGGGTACTTACTTCGGCAACTGCACCAACGGCGGCAACAATTATGAGGCTTGCATCGTTACAGCGCAGAATGCCCTCAAGGATTATCCTTACAGCAACAAGCGCGAGGAATTTGCTACACTCATCATGAAGAGCAAGTATGAACTGGCGAAGATGAGTGTTGAGAGCAAGCAGCTGGAGCGCTATCAGGATGCTGAGGATGAATGCTATGGCTTCATCAATGAGTATCCGGATTCTAAGGAGCGTGCCACTGCCGAGAAATATATCGAGAAGTGCAAGGCTTTCGAGAAGGCACATCCTGAGGATACACTCGACAAGCTCGCAGGGGACAACAAATAATGCCCCTCACAGCTTACCAGTAGAAGAAACGATAGATAAAAATAGAATAATATATATAGTACTATAAATTATGGATTATAAGAAATCAAAAGCACCAGTTAACACAGTTACCCGTAACATCATGGATCTCTGTGATGATACGCATAACATTTACGAGAGTGTTGCAATCATCGCTAAGCGAGCTAACCAGATCTCGCTTGAGATTAAGCAGGACTTGAGCAAGAAACTCTCTGAGTTTGCTTCTTACAACGATTCTTTGGAAGAGGTCTTCGAGAACCGTGAGCAGATTGAGATCTCTCGTTTCTATGAGAAGTTGCCAAAGCCAACTTTGATTGCTACAGAGGAGTTTGTAGAGAAGAGCATCTATTGGCGTGATCCAAGTGTGCCAGCTCACTCTTCTGATGAGGATGAACTCTAAACAAGACAACAGGTAGAGTTATGATACAGCGTAAACAAACCCTGTTTTTGCTTTTAGCTGTTATTGTATGTGCGCTGGGTCTGTTCTTTCCTATTGGCAGTATAGCGCCAGAGGGAATGGGAACAGACAGTATGGTTTACAATCTGGGTGTGGTGACAGGCGAGGGCGGTCTTGCTGTCTCTGCCACCTGCATCCCTCTGTTTGTCCTGCTCAGCGTAACAGCAATCTTATCGTTGGTAACGATATTCCTTTATAAGAATCGCAAGGTACAGATGAGTATCTGCAAATGTACTATGCTGCTTCAGGTATTGTGGGTGATTGATTATGTCTTGATTCTCTTGGGTATCATTCCTATTCCAGAGGTTCAGGGCAAGATGGGCATCGAGTTCGCAGCCTGTCTGCCAATCGTCAGCCTGATACTTGTCGTTATGGCATATAAGGGCGTAAATGATGACGAAAAGCTGGTAAAAGCCGCTGATCGCATCCGATAAAGCCCTGATTCTTAAAAGAAATGCTAAAAAAGCCTATAAAATAGGAGAAAAATTTGTGGGTACCAAATAAAAGTAGTACCTTTGCACCCGCTGTCACGAGATGACAGCATAAAATTCAAACCTCATTAATAATTAAATTAAAATTAGATTTAAAAAATGGCAACAAAAATCAGATTGCAGCGCGGCGGTCGTAAGAACTATGCTTTCTATAGCATCGTAATCGCTGACGTTAGAGCACCACGTGATGGTAAATTTACTGAGAAGATTGGTACTTTCAACCCTAACACCAATCCTGCTACTGTAGATTTGAATTTCGAGCGCGCACTCTACTGGGTAGAGACAGGTGCACAGCCAACAGACACAGTTCGCAACATCCTCAAGGGCGAGGGCGTTTACTTGATGAAGCACCTCAAGGGTGGCGTTAAGAAGGGCGCATTCGACGATGCTGAGGCTCAGAAGCGTTTCGACGCTTGGAAGAATGGCAAGGACGCTAAGGTTTCTGCTGTTCGCGAGGGCGACGCTAAGGCTAAGAAGGAAGCTGCTGCTAAGGAGCTCGAGGCTGAGAAGAAGATGAACGAGGCAATCGCTAAGAAGGTAGCTGAGAAGAAGGCTGCTGCTGCCGCTGCTGCTGCAGAGGCTGCTGCTGAGACTGAGGCTACAGAGGAGGCTCCAGCTGAGGCTTAATCTTCTAAAAGAATCTTCTTTGGAGATTGAAAAGTATAAAGGTCGATTACTCTTATGAAGAGTGTCGGCCTTTTTTTTGTTGTCTGTTTTTACAATAAATATCCCGTTTTTACAATAAATATCCTGGATTTGCGTTAAAGTATTATGGGAAAGACTAAGAAAATGGATGAAAGACTGGATTCAGAAAAGAACAGCTATTCGCATATATTGAAATATACCGGATTGTTTGGAGGAGTACAGGGGCTGAATATGCTCGTTGGTGTAGTCAGGAATAAATTTACCGCTATGTTCCTGGGACCTTCTGGTATGGGATTGCTGTCTCTTTTCAATTCTACTTCCAATTTCCTTTCTTCTGCTTCCAATCTCGGTATTCCTACCAGTGGCGTTAGAGTGGTTTCTGAGGCTGATACCGGAAATGGGATAGACCAGGCTGTTGCCCAGGTCCGTTCACTCTGTCTGCTTTCTGCTTTTCTGGGTGCTTTGATTTGTGCTCTTTTAGGCCCCTTGCTTAATCTCTTCACCTTTTCGTGGGGAAACCATACTCTGCATTTCATATTGTTGGCTCCTACTATCTTCTTTACCATATTGGCTGGTGGCGAGACGGCTATTCTCAAAGGATTGGGTAAGCTCAAGGCATTGGCTGTGCAGTCTTCTTTATTGGCGCTCTTGTCTTTGCTGGTTTCTGTGCCCATCTATGGCTACTTCGGAGAGCAGGGAATTCTCGTAGTACTTTTTCTGTTGGCATTAAGCCAATGGTTTCTTGCCTTTTGGTTTTCACGTAAGGAAAAGCCGTTTCGCTTGTGCTTTTCCAGGAGCCAGTTGGTTCAAGCTTTCCCGATGGTTCGTCTGGGACTCTCGTTTGTCTTGGCTGGAATGATGAGTAGTGGGGCAGAATTTCTGGTAAGAGCCTTTCTCAATCAGCAGGGAGATCTCGCCGTGGTTGGTCTTTTCAATTCCGGTATTACCCTGGTGCTGGTGTATGGTGGTATGATTTTTTCGGTGATGGAAACTGATTATTATCCCCGTCTTTCTGCAGTAAAGAGTGAGGAGAGTGGTAGGGTAGAGGCGGAAAACCGTAATCTGATTGTTAACAGACAGTTAGAGATGAATATCCTCTTGATGGGGCCAATCATCATTGCCATTATCCTGTTGCTTCCTATAGGCATACCTTTGTTATACAACAGTCAGTTTCTAGGTGTCTTGGGTATGACTCAGATTGCTGCAGCAGGGTTATTATGGAAGGCGTTTTATCTGCCGCTGGAGTATATACCTTTGTCTAGGGGTGAGGCTCGGATATTTCTGGTTCAGGAATGCTGTTGCGTATTATTGCTCATCGTCAGCGAAATCATCGGCTATCTATGGTATGGTCTGGATGGTTTGGGAGCAGGTATTGTTGTTGCCTATGTCCTGGAGTCGGTAGGAGTCTTTATCTTCTGTCATGTTCATTATGCCTATCGCCTGAGTTTCCTGGCAGGCAAGCATCTGGTGGTTCATCTTCTCAATCTGCTGCTGATAGGAGGTGTAGTATGGTTGTGGGATGCAGATTCTTGGGGCTATTGGCTGCTGGGCCTTTTCCTGTTCCTGGATTCTCTGGCGTATAGTCTCTCGAAAATTCATCGTTCGTTGAAGCAGTAGAATATACAAAGCTTTTGCCCTTTCAGGGCGTCTTACTGATTGCTCTTATACCCAGGGCGTTGCCCTGGGCTAGGAGCTTCTGCCCTT
>NZ_QSQJ01000025.1:0-53018 GCF_003436715.1 Prevotella sp. TF12-30
AGTTAAGAACAAGCCTTGACACAGTTTAAATTACACCCCCTGTTTTCCGCTCTTTCTTTGTTTAAATACCTTAAATATTTCGTGTAAATTACGATAAAACTTGGTGAAGTTGTGTAAAAAACGTATATTTGCGACTGAAAACCGTGTCTTGACACAAAAAAACGTCATGGAATTATGTATTTTGAACGTAAAGCATACTTGAAAGAACTCATCTCGGCAGAAGGCAATGGGATGATAAAGATTATCACCGGCATTCGCCGTTGTGGTAAATCCTTCCTTCTCTTCAACATCTTCCGCAAGCATTTGCTTGAAAGAGGTGTTGCGGAAGATCATATCATACAAGTAAATCTTGAAGACCGTAGAAACAAGAAACTTCGTGACCCTGATGCTTTGCTGGAGCATATCGATGCTTTGATGAAAGATAAGGATAGGTATTATATTCTCTTGGATGAGGTTCAGATGGTGAAGGAGTTTGAGGATGTGCTCAACTCTTATCTCCATGTGGAAAATGTCGAAGTGTATGTTACTGGTTCCAATGCCCGATTTTTATCGAAGGATGTGATAACTGAGTTTCGTGGTCGAGGTTGGGAAATCCGAATCCATCCACTGAGTTTTGCCGAATATTATGAAGTGGTAGGAGGAGAGGAGCGTCAAGCCCTGGAAAACTATTATCTTTATGGTGGATTGCCTGCCGTGGCGCAGATAGAAACTCCTGAAGCGAAACAGAATTATCTTCGTGAGATTTACGAGACGGTTTATCTGAAGGATGTTTTGGAGCGTAATCGGCTGAAGAATTCTGATGGGATGCGCGAGTTGGTGCGCCTTCTGGCTTCTACGATTGGTTCCTGTACGAATGTGCAGAGAATTTCTAATACGTTCAAATCTGTTGGAGGAGTGGAAATCGGTACTAAAACTATTGGCAGGTATCTGGAGAACCTGCAGGATTCTTTCATCATCAGCGAGGCTTTGCGCTATGATGTGAAAGGACGCAAATATATTGGTACTGGTACCAAGTATTACTTCGAGGACATCGGTATCAGAAATGCCGTGGTAGATTTCCGGCAGATAGAATACACTCATATTATGGAGAACGTGGTTTATAACGAATTGCGGAAGCAGGGTTATACTGTGGATGTGGGATCAGTGGAGAGCTTCAAGCGGGATGAGAATGGCAAGCTGCAGCGTAGGAATCTTGAGATTGATTTCGTGGTGAACCGTCATGATGAACGCCTCTATATCCAGTCTGCTTACGCCTTGCCAGATAAGGAGAAGGTAGATCAGGAGCAGGCTTCTCTTTTGAATGTAAACGATGGCTTTCGCAAACTGATAATCGTAGGGGATAGGTATCATTCGGGTTATAATGAAGAAGGCATTCTGATGATGAGCCTCTCCGATTTTCTCTTGGGGAAGAGCTAGATTGTCTTGAAGAAAATGTCAAGAGCGGAAGAACAACTGGGGGTTAACGGAGTTAACAGTTAACAGTTGTTTTTCCGCTCTTTCTCCTTAAATGCACATTTTTGCCAGCTCTTCCAGGTTATCTGCCACTGCTATCACATCTCGCCAATCGCCACGAATCATGCTTTTCTCTGCCATATCGTCCAAAAGGGCGATGGTGGAGTTCCAGAAGCCTTTCATGTTGTAGAGAATCACCATCTTGTGATGGTAGCCGATGGTGTGGGCAGCGGCGATGGTGAAGATTTCATCCAGGGTGCCGATGCCGCCAGGAAGGGCTACGAAGAGGTCGCTCTGGCCAAGCATCAGGTCCTTGCGGTCGCTGAGATTATCACACGGAATCTCGATGTCGAGGTCAGGGAAGGTTCTGCCTCCTCGCTCTACAAGCGTAGGAACCACACCGATGGTTCTGCCGCCATTCGCCTTCACTGCCTTGCCGATGCAATCCATCAGGCCGGAGTTGCAGCCGCCGAAAACCAGGTCGTGGCCGTTCTCTGCCATCCACTTTCCCATCTCTTCAGTCATCGTGAAGAAGTCGGGGTCGATATTCTTATTTGCTGAACAAAAAACTGCTATTTTCATGTCTTTATTTTCTATTTGATGATGTTTTATCTGTTGTTTATGAATGTTTTATCCGTTATTTATAGATGTTTAGGCAAAGGTACGCAAAAATTTCGAGATTATTGGGCTCTTTTTGCGGATAATTTCTTAATTTTGCAAACAATAACTAATCTTATAAACAGGAAGAAAGATTTCTAACAAAACAAGACAAGAGAATGAAAAGGATTATCACATATAGTATCATCGCATTGTTGCAGGCGTCTGTGGCGCTTGCGCAGACCTCTGTGTCGCTTGCGCAGCCCCCTTCGAAGCCGAAGCTTCAGAAGCGGGAGAAGTATGAATGGCAGGGAGAGATTCCTACTTACGTTGAAACGCTGAAGAAGGAATTGACCTATCCGATGGCTTGGGGCAACAGCCCGATTAAGAACTTCAAGAAGTGGAAGAAGGCGGCAAGGGCAAAGGTTTTCGAGTGTATGATGACGCCTCCGAAAGCGGCTGCGGCTTGGGATATGGAGGTATTGGGCGAGGAGCAGAGAGACGGATATAAGGCGCAGAAAATCGCCTTTAATATCAACGCCTATTCCCGAATTACGGCTTATCTTCTGATTCCGGATGGAGGAGATGGAAAATTCCCAGCCGTAGTGGCGCTCCACGACCATGGTGCCCATCTCTTTATAGGAAAGGAGAAGATGATTCGCCCTTTCTTCATCGCATCTGAAGAGCAGGATGCGGATGGGAAGATTTCTGAAAAGAAGAAGGCTGCCAACCAGGAGGTTCTGGACGATGCTGATGCGTGGGTAAACCAGCTTTACGAGGGTCAGTACGTGGGCGATTACCTGGCGAAACATGGCTACGTGGTGCTTTCGATTGATGCGCCGATGTGGGGAGAACGAGGCCGGAAGGAGGGCGTGGATAGAAACAAATACGATCTCATAGCCGGCAACATGATGATGCTGGGACGAGACCTCTCTGCCTTCATGACTTACGATGATATCGCCAGCACCGAGTTCCTGGCTTCGCTGCCGATGGTAGATGCGAAGCGTATCGGATGCGTGGGCTGTTCGATGGGAGCCTATCGTTCGTGGATGCTCTCTGCATTATCGGATAGAATCAAGGCGGGTGCTTCCATCTGCTGGATGATTACCACCGATGCTCAGCTTACCCGGAGATTCGGAAGAAAGGAGAATGGCGGTTTTGCGAATTGTATCCCCGGTCTTCGCCAATATCTCGACTATCCTCACATCGCCTCCCTCGCCTGTCCGAAGCCGATGCTCTTCATCAATGGCACAAAAGATAAGCTCTTCCCTGTGCCTGGTGTAAAAGATGCTTTCGCCGAAATGCACAAGGTTTGGAAGAGTCAGGGAGCAGATAATCTGCTGGATACGGAACTTTGGAACATTCCTCATTCCTGCGGATTGAAAGCGCAGGAGAAAATGCTGGAGTTTCTGGATAAGAATCTGAAATAGGGGTTAACTGAGTTTACAGTCATTTACTCCCGATTATGCGGCTTGGTTAATCAAGTGCAAGCAAATTTTAAATTAGTGATTTTAGAATAACTAACTGAGAAATTACTAAAAATAAAAAAGAGCGGAAGAACAACCGGGGGTTAACAGAGTTAACAGTTAACAGTTGTTTTTCCGCTCTTTCTTTTCTAAACTATTTGAATATTCTGTATGAATTTACCACAAATCTGCTGGCGACAGATCCTTGTCCTTTCTGCCCATCAGATAGTAATCGGCAAGGAACTGGAGGTTTGCCTGGGTAATCTTCAAGCCTTCCTCCTTCACGTATCGGCTGGTGAAGAGGTTGGCATCAGGCAACATATTGTTGTCTATCAGCTTGCACACAATCTCGTAAGGAAGTGGGCGGCCGTTGCCGCTGATGATGCTGAAGCAGTCTTCCTCAGCGCGCTCAGCGTTGTAGTAAGGATTCTCAGGCGAAGCGATGCAGTGGGCGAAGCCGAAACTGATATTGATACCCGTATAAGGACTTGCGCTCACGATGATGCCCTTTTCGTATTTCTGTGGGAATCGGATATCCTTAGGCAATTCGAATTCAATCTCATTGAGGAACTCCTTCAGGGTCTTCACATCCTCCAGGAAGATGAACTTGTCGCCATAATCCTTTGCCTTCAGCAGGTTGTAATCGTGGATAGCCTTCTCGCGATCTACGCTAGCCTCCATCTTCTCGATCTTCTCCTTGAATTCCTTATCCTCCCAGAGCTTGTGGGTAGGCATTTCAGCCGTAATCTTCTCAAGCCACTCTAGGGAAGTAAGCGCCAGGAGATTGCTTCTGCTGGCAATGGTCATCTCCATCTGTATGGAGTAGGCCATAGGCTCTGTAAGTCCCTGAGGAGAATTTGCCATCTGCTGGAGAGCAAACTGCAGGCGTTGGCGGTTGCCCACATTGAAGTAGCAGCCATAGTGGAACCAAGCCAATGTGTCGCGGCGGTGGATTTCGTCGAGCTGCTTCTCTTCTTCTTCATTCTGATTCTCCAGTACAGGCATTTCGCTCAGATAGGTAATCAGGCGCTCATTCTCAGGCGCAGACTCATATTCCTTGTCGAGCAGATTATAGGCAAGCTTGGCAGCCAGCGTCATCGTACTGAAGAGGAAAGGAACGGCTTCCTGAATGTAGGTGCTCTGCTGGTAATGGTGCCAGCACAGGAACTTGATGTCGGCGAAGTTGATTTCTTCCGGATCGTAGGCTGGAACATCTTCGTTCAGGGTATTCGGAACGAAATCATCCTCGTTCTCATAGAAAGGAATGTAGGAACCGTAGCGCTTCTTGCATTCCGCAGTAAACGTCTTCCAGATTCCTGCACCGGAAATCACATCCTCAAAGTAGCCCGCAATGCTGAGTGCAAGCTGCTTGGCATCCTCCACATTCTTAAACTGATGGGTGAAGCACGCCTCGTCGAGGGCGTGGTATATTTCGTTAGCCAGTTCTGTATAGTACTGATCTACTTCGTTTGGTTTCTCGTATGGATGCATTGCCATCCAATCCTGGGTGAAAATTACCTTTTTCATTTTTTTCGATTCTTTGTTATTCGAGGTTAAGCGATGTCGTTGTGACGCGATATTCGTTCTTCTCGGTTGATGTTTATGATTCTTGTTAGCCAGTTCGGAGCAATATTGCCCGATTTATCTGTAAAGATAATGCAAAGATAATGAATTCTGCGCAAAAAATGCAAGAAATTCGCAGTTTTTTCGTATCTTTGCACCCGAATTTAGGCAATCTTAATAAATGCGTGGGATTGCCGCAAGCGTTTCGGAAGGATTTTGCACCCTAATTCATGGCTGGGAGGGTGAATTCGGCCTTCCATTTAGATTATAATGAATTAAGGTTAAAAAGATTTGAAGACATTTGAAGAATTGGGCGTGAGCGAGGAGATTCGCCGTGCCATCGAAGAGCTTGGATTTGAGAATCCAATGCCAGTTCAGGAAGAAGTAATCCCATATTTGCTTGGTAATAAGAACGACGTGATTGCGTTGGCGCAGACCGGTACGGGTAAGACTGCATCTTACGGTATTCCGGTAATTCAGAAAACTGATGCCAGCAGCAAGCAGACACAGGCTATCATCCTCAGTCCTACACGTGAGCTCTGCCTCCAGATAGCAGACGATTTGAACAGTTTTGCCAAGTACATCGACGGTTTGCATATTGCCGCAGTTTATGGCGGTACCGACATCGGAAGCCAGATTCGCACCCTGAAGCATGGTGTGCAGATTATCGTGGCTACCCCTGGCCGTCTGCTCGATTTGATTAATCGTGGCGTGGCTCAGTTGGAGCACGTGAACAACGTGGTGCTTGATGAGGCTGATGAGATGCTGAACATGGGTTTCTCTGAGAGCATCAATGCCATCTTCGAGAACGTTCCGGAAGATAGAAATACCCTGCTTTTCTCGGCTACCATGAGCAAGGACATCGAGAAGATTGCCCTCAACTACCTGCACGACCACAAGGAAATCGTAGTGGGTTCGCGCAACGAGGGTGCTGAGCATGTAAACCACATCTACTATCTGGTAAATGCCAAGGACAAGTATCTCGCCCTGAAACGCGTGGTGGATTTCTATCCACGCATCTTTGCGATTATCTTCTGCCGCACCAAGCTGGAGACTCAGGATATTGCGGATAAGCTCATCAAGGATGGTTATAATGCAGAGGCGCTGCACGGCGACTTGAGTCAGCAGCAGCGTGACCTCACCATGCAGAAGTTCCGCAACCATACCGTTCAGTTCCTGGTGGCTACCGATGTGGCTGCCCGTGGTCTGGACGTAGATGATCTGACTCACGTTATCAACTATGGTTTGCCTGATGATGTGGCAAGTTACACCCACCGAAGCGGCCGTACGGGTCGTGCCGGAAAGAAGGGAACATCCATCTCTATCATCCATACCAGAGAGAAGTTCAAGGTTCGCCAGATTGAGAAGCAGATTGGCAAGGACTTCGTGGACGGCGTATTGCCAACCCCAGAGGAAATCTGCAAGAAGCAGCTCTTCAAGACCATGGACGACATCATGAAGACCGATGTGGATGAGGATCAGATTGAACCATACATGGCTGAAATCAACCGCCAGTTTGAGTACATCGACAAGGAGGACATCATCAAGAAGATGGTAACCATCACCTTCGGTAAGTTCCTCGATTACTATAAGAACGCTCCTGAGATTATCAAGCCAGAAACCGGCAAGGGTTCCCGTGGCGGTGAGGGTCGTGGAAATCGTGGCGAAGGCCGTGGCAAGGTTTCCAATGGTCGCAGAAAGCATGAGACAGAGGCTGGTTTCAAGAGACTGTTCATCAACCTGGGTAAGGCTGATGGTTTCTATCCGGGCGAAATCATGCAGTATCTGAACAAGCACGTGAAGGGTCGTCAGGAGGTGGGTCACATCGACCTGCTGAGTAAGTTTGCCTACATCGAGGTGCCTGAGGAGGATGCTAAGCGCGTGATGAAGGCATTGAACGGTACTGAGTACAAGGGCAGAACCGTGAGATGTAATGATGCTGATGAGGAAGGTCATGGCAGAGCAGCCCGTGGCGGACGCAGTTCTGAGGGTAGAGGCGGTCGTTCTTCAGAAAGAGGAGGTCGTAGCTCGGAAGGTCGTGGTCGCAGAGGTTCTTCTGATGATGCAAGAGATTCTCGTGGAAAGGGAGGACGTGGAAGCCGTGGCGAATCTCGTGGCGGAAGAAAGTCTCGCCCTCAGGAGGATACAGGCGATTGGCGCCAGTTCTTCCAGAACAACGACAACGTGAAGTTCAAGGGCGAGGAGCCAAACTTCGAGGAAGAAGGTTGGGCTCGTCGCAGACCTAAGAAGAAGTAAAGCATAGTGGCTTTTTTCCATAAATCATATTTTGCGGTAAAAATACAGCAATTTCTTTGGTAAATTGCGGTGTTTTTACCGCAATTTTTGTATATTTGCAGCCGTAAACATCAAATTTATTGTATCTTTATATGCATTTTAACCCCTAAAAGATATTCTGTAATAAACAAATGAAGAAATCTATTCTTATCGCTTGTCTGGGACTGGCAAGTCTGGGCTTGCAAGCACAGAGCATTTCGCTCGCTGGTGAATGGAATGTAGAGTTGGGAAAGAGCGGTAGTGCTTTTGCCAAGAGTAAGCGTGCCTCGCAGGGTGAGGTGAAGCGTGCCATCCTTCCCGGTACTATCGATACGAACCGTCTGGGATTCGCTCCGAAAGATACGATGGAGACAACGCATCTTACGAGACTCTATGCCTATAAAGGAGCTGCAAGATATTCGAGAACAATCAATATCCAGAAGGACTGGAAGAAGAAGCCGGTAGAACTCTTCCTGGAGCGTACCCGACCGACATGGGTGTATGTGGATGGAGAACTGGTGGATTCTTGCAACTTCATCTCTACTCCCCAGCGCTATCTTCTGCCAAAGAAGGTGAAGCCGGGCAAGCATCTCCTGGAAATTGTGGTGGATAATGGAAGAGGTGTGCCTGATCAGGTTTACGGCTCCAGCCATGCTTATACAGAAGATACGCAGACCAACTGGAATGGAATTATCGGAAGGATAGAACTCCAGCTTGCCTCTTTTACCGATTGCAAATCGACAGAAACGCTGGCAGGAGCAATCTCAAGCCGTTCTGTAATTCCTCTGGCTGGAGCAATCCCTAGCCGTTCTGTAGCTTCTCCTTCCGCCCTTCAGATGCCTGATTTCGCCAAGGATTTCCATATTGAGGGCGCTCACTTCTACGCCAATGGTCATAGGATATTTCTCCGTGGCAAGCACGATGCGGCTGTATGGCCGCTGACGGGACATGTGGAGATGAGCGTGGAGGGCTGGATGAAGTATCTCGGAACCTGCAAGGAGTATGGAATCAACCATGTGCGCTTTCATTCCTGGTGCCCACCGGAAGCGGCTTTTGTGGCTGCTGATAGTCTGGAAATCTATCTCCAGCCGGAACTTCCTTTCTGGGGTTCTTTCGACAAGAAGGATGAAAGGCTGATGGCGTTCCTGCATCAGGAAGGCGAGAACATTCTTAGAGAATACGGTCATCATCCTTCTTTCAGAATGATGGCGCTCGGTAATGAACTCTGGGGCGACATCGATAAGATGAAGGAGTTTGTGGATGATTTCCGCAAGATTGCGCCCGATAAATACTATACTTTCGGAAGCAATTACTATCTCGGTTATCAGGGAATAAAAGAAGGAATGGATTACTTCACCACTTGCCGCATCGGAGGCGAGGAATGGGGTAAATACAATACCCATACCCGTGGTTCTTTCTCGTTTGCCGACGCCTACGATGGAGGAATGATCAATCATTTCCATCCTAATTCTACGATGAACTTTGATGAGGCTTGCGATAAGGCAGGAATCCCTATCATCTCTCACGAAACAGGGCAGTTTCAGACCTATCCTGACTATCGGGAAATAAAGAAATACACTGGAGTGCTTCATCCTTATAACTTCGAAGTGTTCCGCCGTCGCCTGGCTGCAGCCGGAATGCTCTCGCAGGCAGATGATTTCCACAAGGCTTCGGGCTTATGGAGCGTGAAACTCTATAAAGCCGATATAGAGATGGATTTGAGAACCCGGAATATGGCGGGCTTCCAATTGCTCGATATTCAGGATTATCCCGGTCAGGGAAGTGCTTTTGTAGGCATCCTGGATGCGTTTATGGAGAGTAAGGGAATCACTACACCCGAGGAATGGCGCCAGTGGTGTTCGCCTGTGGTTCCTCTGCTGGAAATGAAGAAGTTCTGCTTCGTGGATGGCGAGAAGATTCAGGCTAAGGTAAAGGTAGCCAATTATGGTGGTTCTTCGCTGAAGGGCAAGAAACTGAAATGGCATCTGGCTGCCGAGAACGGATTGTTCTGTATGGATGATGGAACTTTCAGCACCAAGGATGGTGAAGTGAGAAAGAATGTGGGCGACTTGATGGCTGAGGATGAGGGAGTATTGAACATCTTTTCATACGATGAAGGTTTGGTGGATGTGGGTGAACTGAATGGTGTTTTCCACGTGCAGAAACCTACCAAGCTGCTTCTTACATTAAACATTGAAGGAACAGAGGCGAGAAACTCCTACGAACTTTGGGTTTATCCGAAGAAGGCGATGGAAAAGAAGGGCGTCATCATTGCCAGAGATTTGAATCAGGAAGTAGTGAAAGTCTTGGAAAAGGGCGGAAAGGTGCTTTGGATGCCTACGGCTTCCAGCCATTTTGTGGCTGCCGATGATACGCTTTCGCAGGCAGATAATGCTACTCCTTATACTGTTGGCGGACTCTTCCAGACCGATTACTGGAATTATCGCATGTTCAAGACCATCTGCGAGAACAACAAGAAGAAGGTTTCTCCAGGAACCCTGGGCATTCTTACGAATCCGGAACATCCGATATTCAAGGGATTCCCTACGGAAATGCACACCAACTGGCAATGGTTCCCGGTTATCACGGAATCGCATCCGCTGGTGCTTGACAACTTCGCCAAGGATTATCGCCCGATTGTTCAGGTGATAGATAATATTGAGCGGAACCATAAACTTGGCTTGGTGATGGAATGGAAGGTGGGAGCCGGAAAACTCCTCGTCTGCATGAGCGATTTGGAAAAGGCTGCCAAATATCCGGAAGGCAAGGCTTTCTATCAGAGTGTAATTGATTATATGCGCTCTGCCGATTTCAATCCATCTGTAGAAATAACGGTGGATGAATTGAAGAAGAAACTTGCCGAAAAGCCTCATCAGGTTTCATTGAAGGAGCTGAATAATATCTCGCAATATTAATAGGAATTCTGTAAGTTGCGAATCTGTAAGATAAAATAAGCTGAAAATCAGAAAGATAACAAGAATAGAAAGACTAAATAAAACAAGAGCGGAAAGCCAGGAGTTAACAGGTTAACAGTTAACAGCTGATTTTCCGCTCTTTTTTTATATTATCCTGAGACTAATCTTTGTCCTGAGATTAATCTTTATTCCAGGATAAACTTTTATTCCAGGAAAAACCTTTATATCATCTCTATTGATTCAGAGATAGTTTTTACTTCGCATTGATCTCCTTCAAGAGGCGGTCTGCGTGTCCCCACTTATCCATCAGGTAGAGCACGTAGCGGATGTCTACACCGATGCAGCGAGCCAGGCGCTTGTCGAAGTTGATGTCAGAACTGAGGCTGTCCCAGTTGCCATCGAAGGCAAGACCAATCAACTCACCCTTACCATTGAACATAGGGCTACCAGAGTTACCGCCGGTAATATCGTTGTTGGTGAGGAAGCAGAGCTGCATCTTGCCGGTAGTCTTATCCTGATACTTGCCGAAATCCTTCTCAGAGAGAAGCTCGTGCATGATAGGCTCAGCGTAGTAATCTATGACCTTATCGCCCTTCTTCATCTTCTCAACGATGCTCTCGGCTGTGGTGTAATAGCCAGATGGCTTGCCGCCGAGGTCGAAACCGCCTACCTGACCGTAGCTCAATCGCATGGTGAAGTTGGCGTCGCTGTAGTGAGGCATGTCTTCCTCCATACGGAGCTTGGCAGCGCAGAGATACTTCTCCTGCTCGGCGATGCTGTCGTTGATGCTGCCCATCTGAGCAGCGAAATCTGCAAATACATCGTTCAGATCCATACCGAAGCTTACGCCTGGATCCTTCTCATATCCCTTCTTGTTGAAGTAGAGCTTGGCACCCTTCTTCATGATGAGCGACTTCTCCCAGAGATAATCCACATACTTGGCGTAGTTGCCGCCAAACTCAGCGTCGATGGTCTTGTAGAACTTAGGCAACCATTTTGCATCTACGTGCTCCTTGTAGTTCTTCAAGAGGGTAGCGAGCACCTCCTTATCGAGTGCCATATCCCATTCTGCAGAGTTATCTTCAAACTCATGATACTGCTTCTTCTTGTTCTTCTCAGGACCCTTCACCTCCATATTGGTCTGGAGCTTGATGGCACGGGTAGAGAACTCGATGTTGCTTCTTCTTGTGAAAGATTCAGAGAAGTTGGTCCAAGCGTACTTCACGTCAGCGCTCTCCTTGTAGAGCTTGGCGAGCTTGTCGAAATCTACCTTGTGGGCAAGATCGTTGGCTGCCTTGGCTGTATCCTGCCAAGCACGGAGACGGGTTTCGTACTCACGCTTCAGATTCACGATGCCGATAGAATCGATACACTTGTTCATACCGATGGCATTCTTCCAGTAGTTGGAAGAGCTGGCGTACTTGCTGTCGTACTTGATGCGTACTGCCTCGTCGGCACGCATGTGCTTCTGCATTACCTCCTGCTTTACGCCACGAACCTGGGCACGAGGTGCATTCTCAGCATCGCGCATGGTCTGGATTCCGTAGCTTGAAAGATAACGCTCTGTGCTGCCTGGGTAACCCATGGTCATCGCATAGTCGCCATCCTTGTAACCCTGGAGAGAAACCTGTGCCCAACGCTTTGGATGATAAGGCACATTGTCCTTGCTGTAGGCAGCAGGACCATTGGTCTTAGGGTCGGCATAGATACGGAATACAGAGAAGTCGCAGGTCTGGCGAGGCCACATCCAGTTGTCTGTATCGCCACCAAACTTACCCATAGACTTTGGCACGGTGAAAACCAGACGCAGGTCGGTGAAGTCGCGATAGGTAGTAGCGTACCACTTGTTGCCCTCGTAGAATGGCTGAACGGTGATATGAAGGGTAGAATCGTTCTTCTTAGCCTCTTTAGTCATCTCGTTCTCCAGAGAATCGATGAGTTCATCGCGCTTCTTGTTGTCGAGTTTCTCGTATCCGAGGCTCATCACCTTATCGGTTACATCCTTCTGTTCAACCATAAAGCTGACGAACATATTCTCGTTAGGCAATTCCTCTGCGTATGATTTTGCAAAGAAACCGTTGAGCATGTAATCGTGTTCCACGGTAGAGTGGCTTCTGATAGCCTCGAAACCGCAATGGTGGTTGGTAAAAACCAATCCGTCTGGAGAAACGACTACGCCTGAGCAATAGCCAGAGAAGTTAACCACAGCATTCTTCAAGGCGTTCTCGCCGTTGTAGAGCTGGTCGTAAGTCATACTGAAGCCTTCGCGCTGCATCATCTCATACACAGCGTTAGGCAAGTTGTAAATCGTCCACATTCCCTCGTCAGCGTGCGCGGTGTTGATTCCGCAGAACGCCATGATAGAGGCGATAAGGACCGTTGCTTTTTTCTTCATTACTTGTTTTTGTTTTCTATTTTTATTATGATGTTATTTATTCTTTTTCTCATATCCTTCTTTCCAAGTCTTTGCCTGTTCTGTCATTCGATATTGCTGGCGTGGATGTCTTGGGGTGTTTGGGTATTTCATCTCCAAGGCTCCTTCGGCTAGGGCAGGGGTAATGTATTCTTTTCTGAATCTGGTTCTGTTTTTTAATCCAAACAGGTTCATTATATCACCGATGGATAGATAATCTTTATTTATACGTATAATGAGTTCTTCTACTTGGGACGAACTTGGGACGAACTTGGGACAAGCTTGGGACGAACTTGGGACATTTTCTTCTCCTTCTTTATTTATGAAGTTGTTTTTCTGTCCACTTCCTGTTTGAGAATTTAAGTTCGGCTGCTCTTTCCAATCATCAGTCGGCCGAATATGCAAGTATCTGTTTTTGAGCACCCAGCTATCTTTTAGGAGTAAGTTTCTGAAGAAACGAACCAGGTAGATAGGAGAGTAATCTATGCCTTTCTGAATATTGCGATAGTTGGCACGAACCAAGGCATTACGGAAATACCAGGAGTGTTTGGCAAACATTTCGTTGTTCACTTCATATCCTAACGAGCGGAGATATTGAATGGTGAAAATTGCCGTGGTTCGGGTGTTTCCCTCTCTGAAAGCGTGGATTTGCCAGATGCCTGAAATGAATTTGGCAATATGCTCAATCTTTTCATCATCCGTCAGACCTTTATATGAGAAGTTCTTTTCCTGCTCAATATCCCAATCCAAGGCTCTTCGCAAGTCTTCCCAATTCAGGTAGTTTACGGAATCTCCTTCGAGCACCCATTCTTTCTTGGAAATATCGTATTGGCGGATTTCTCCTGCGTGCTTGAATACTCCCTCGAATATTCTTCGATGCAGGGAAACATATCCGTTGGTATTGAAGGCAAAGGTCTTGCTGGCGAGAATCTTCGCGATGTTGGCTGAAACCTTATCTGCCTCCTCTTCGTCTTCATCCTTAGGGGTGCGAACCGTCTTGCTCTGATAGTAAGAGTCAATCAGTTTTCTGGTTTCATCCAGAGAGATTTCCCCTTCGATGTTTCGCTTAGCCACATCTATGAGATACGCCGATGGTTGCAGCCCATCTACAGCCTGCAATCCGATAGCCGTCTTCCAGTTCTCGGCACTTTCCTTCTGCGAAGGCTCTCCTTGTCGAAGATATTCATCGAAGGATGCGAACTCGTTGATATTATCTTTATTCATAGATGTAATGCTTGATATTTGACTTTGCAAAGTTACAACTATTTCCCGAAATTACCAATGATTTAGGGCAAAATATTAAAGAATTATACTTTTCATCATTAAGTTTTCGAGTAATTTGGCGAATACTTCTTGTAAGTATCCAAGCCGTTTACGGCTCGTTCATATACATACACAGAACTTATATCCTACAACTCATCGCCCACCAGCTGATATCCGCTTGCACAACAGGTGTTGGACGAGCGCATAACAGCTGATATGCAAGCGCACAACAGCTGTTGTGCGGCTGAAGATATAGGCTTCTCCGGCTTATAATATTAATTCTTCCGGCAACAAGTAAAGGTTACTCCGAAGACTTTTTACGTAAAACCGATGCAACAAAGATAGCACTTACAAGGCACGATGATAGTACTTACAAGCGACAGCGATAATACTTACAAGGTGCAAAGACGTTATTGAGAGGTCGCCATAATAGTACTGACGAGGCGTAAAGCGGCTTGTATCGCTTATTGCCTTACTATGGCACAACATTGCCCCTTACCAGGGCAATAATCTGCCATTGCCAGGCACAAAACGATACGTCGGGAGTTTTTTTATAAAAGCGCCACTCTTCTTTTTACTCTTCACTCTTCACCAAATCGGCTGAAACCCCGATAAACACTGGGGTTGCGAGAGGTGAAGAGTTACGTACCACTCTTCACCACTCTTCACCTTCGTATTGCGCACGGAATTGAATCGGAAGCTCGCCCTGTTTGGTTGGGGGGCTGAAAACCTCTTTTTTATGTCCCACAGATTTACACAGATTTACACAGATTTTCCGGTAAGCGGCTCCGGGTGAAGAGTGGGTGAAGAGTGGTGAAGAGTGACGTAAGCTCTTCATCCGTGCAAGTTTCTAAGTTACAGATATTTATGTCCTTCCGGTGAAGAGTGAAGAGTGTTTTTGAAAGTGGCGTACTATTCCGGCGGATTGCAAAGACGGATGCTCTCGCCAATAAGCCATGGAAGCCATCTTTTGGGCATTGACTTTCTTGTGATAATCGTTCAGTTGTATCTCCATCCATTTATGTATTATATTGTTAGAATGTTACGTTTGCAAACGTTACGACTATTTTCTGAAAATACCAATGATTTAGGGTAAAATATTAATGAATAGCCCATTTATAGCTTACTTGTGTGCCTAAACATTAAATTTCTTAGAAAAAACTTATTTAAAATGATACGACTTTCAGAAATAATCACTACCTTTGCATTCGAGTTGGAGCGGCATGAAAAGACTTGCCGTGATGAAGACTCAATTTAATATAGAGCGTTTTGATATTATCTCTCATTGAAATCTGGACAATTTCATTCCCTGAGATAATGGCAATACTGCTCACGCTTAGGATTATTGTACCCTTTTCTGAAGGGCGTAATATATCGTATAGGCGTGGGCTATTGCTTCATTACTAGGGAGTGGGCAGTCCAGAGCCTCAATGAAGTAATAAGCAATAGTTCCCACGCTTTTCCTATTTATTAACCGCTATACTTCTGGGAAACAGTTGGCAAAATAGTTGGTAATAATGTATTTATCTTATAACGAATTTGTCTGCACATTATCTAAGGTTACTAGTGCGACAAGTGTGACTGGTCAGAAATATTATGATATTCATATCATTGATAATTTGATATGCGGCAAAAGAGGAATCGGAACCTCTTTTCAAATTAAATTGGCAAAACTATATAATGCCTATATAGATTTACCTATTATCAATACAACGACTCTCAAGCCTTATGTTGGTGGTGTGCAATCTCCAGCACTAGCTATATTGGTGGAAGCAAATCTGGTTAAGACTCCTGCGTCGGATGATTTTGTGTTAAATGATAGAGAAAAAGGAGAATTAATAAAGCCTATAGTTGATAACGAAAACTCAACAAAAGTTAAAAGCAAAAGTAACAATAAAAAGTTTTATGTGATAGTTTTACTATGTATTGTCTTGGGACTGTTGATAAAGTTTTCAAGTAAACCGAGTCTTGATGCAATAGGTAGTATGGAAGAATTAATTCCCAACAAAGAATATATCATACAACAGAATACAATAGCTACTTATGATAAGGAAAGCAATGCGCTTTTAACACAATATTCTGTGGATCAGAATGATATGGGCGTTACCCAGATGTTACTTGATGGTAGGGCAAAAATGATACCTGCTGGACGTCGGGCAAGATTTATTAAAATTATACAGGGAAATGCTGTTGTTCATATAGAGGGTGAAGCTTTTAATATGATAATTCCAACATCTGCATTAATTCCCGAATAACTTGCTCTGCAACTAGTTGAGCAAAGTTTTACTTACGTAGAAGAGACAATGAGTGAGGCATAAGCTTCACTCTTTTTTTGAATAGTTCGGAGAGTATTTCTTGTAAGTATCTAATCCATCTGTATCCGATTTGAAGATGATGGTGTCTATGAAATAGTAGTTGCCGTCATCTCCAACCAATACATTATTAGGCACGGCATCGAAGATGTCGTGAATGCCATTGGTGAAATATTCTCCATTGTCTTCTGCGTAAAAACCGATACGCTCAAACTCTGCCTTGATTTCTTCGGGAGTAGCTTCCCTCGCATTTACAACAAGTTGTTGGCGAAGGACAGCACAAACTTTTCCATCTCGATTCTGTGAGAAACCGATGAAATTGTAGGCGCAATCAGGAAAGTATTGGTTATGGGCAGGAATGCGTTCAAAGAAAGGAGTAAGGTTGTCGTCTGAATAACGGAAGTCGTTAAGTTTATAGACGTGTATTCCATCATAGGCCATATAAACCTCGTTCTCTGAACCTCGGTCAGAGAACACACCTAATGATTCCGGATTTTCAATCCAGCAATCATTCTCCTTAGCCCAGTCTTTTAGCCTTGCAATTTGGACTCCCTTGCAAGTCGTTGTTCCCGCAAGCGCTTGAATTGAGCTAAGCACTCCTCCAGCGAAAGCGGATGCTCTCGCCAATAAGCCATGGAAGCCATCTTCTGGGCATTGACTTTCTTGTGATAATCGTTCAGTTGTATCTCCATCCATTTATGTATTATATTGTTAGAATATTACGTTTGCAAAGTTACGACTATTTCCCGAATTTTCCAAGGCTTCGCTTGATTTTCTTCATAATTTGCCTTTTTGCCGATAACATTCCTGGTGATAGAACCTCCTGTTCCAGCATATCCAATGCCATTTTTAACTCTTCAAGGAGTTCGGGATAGTACTTCATCTGCTCGTAGGCGAGCTTCATGCAGTAGCAACGGATGGCGTAGGGCTGTGAACAGGCGGTAATCTTGGCGATGCAGAAATCGATGAAATCGGAACGGAGTGATTCTTCTTCGAAAGGCTGACGGAGAAGGAGTTGGAGCATCAGGCGGCGCTTGGTCTCATTCTTCTCTACGAGAACCCTATCTATCAAGTCATCATGCTTCTGAAAGAGCCACGGGTTGTTGGCTTTATCAAAATGGCTTAAAGCCCAAAGTGCATTGAACGATACGCGGTCGTTTTCATCGAAGGTGAGTTGGTAAAGCTCTTCCTTTAAACAATTATTCTCTTTGCCTTGCGTCTGAAGGCAAAGAGAATAAATATCGTTTACACCTAATCTGTTTATGAGTTGATTCCTCATCATTTCAGTTCTTATAACTTCTTATTCTGTTCTCATAACATCATAAGATGCTCTATTTCCTAAAGTACTTTCCCACCACCGGCAGACTCTTCAATGGGAAATCCTTCTTCACGAGATAAGCGGCGAAGATGAGGATGAGTACCGTGTTGATGAGGCAGGCGATGGCGGTAGAGAAGTATCTGTTAGCCTCGGTCATTCCTGCGAAGAGGATGAGGGAGAGAACCACATAAATCATAATCTCTTTCACCGGATAGTTGATAGGATACTTCTTCTGCCCCACGAAGTAGGAGAGAATCATGGCTGTTCCATATCCAGCGAAACCAGCCCAGGCACAGGCGATGTAACCATAGATAGGTACGAAGATAACGTTGATGGCAATCAATACCGCACAACCGATGCCTGAGAAGTAAGCACCCCAGATGGTCTTGTCGATGAGCTTGTACCAGAAACTGAGGTTGAAATATACTCCCATCATGATTTCGGCAGCCATTACGATAGGCACTACCTTCAATCCATCCCAGTAGTCGCGACCGATGATGTGGCGCAATACATCCAGATAGCCTACCACTACGAGGAAGGCAAGCAGGGTGAAGATGACGAAATATTTCATCGCCGAAGCGTAAGTCTGTCGGTTGTCCTTATCCTTCGCCTTGCCGAATACAAACGGTTCGTAAGCATAGCGGAAAGCCTGGGTTATCATTGCCATGATCATCGCAATCTTGCTGGCTGCTCCGTAGATTCCGAGCTGCGTATGCGCATCGCCCTTCTCATAGATGTAAGGGAAGAGAATCTTGTCGGCTGTCTGGTTCAGAATACCGGCAATACCGAGCACGAGGATTGGCCAGCTGTAGCTAAGCATTTTTTTGATGAGCACCTTGGTCTCAGCCCAAGAGGCGTAAGGACCAGAAAAACCTTCCTTCAATTCCTTATAGAAGAAGATAGTCATGGTAGAGGTGCAGATGATGTTGATGTAAAAAGCATATTCCACATCACTTCCACCCATGAAGCCGAAGTAAGCGATGTTCATCGCCATATTGCCGATGATGAAGAGCATCTTCAAGGCTGCAAACTTCAATGGGCGCTTCTGGTATCTCAGATAGGCAAATGGTATGCACTGGAAGGCATCGATAGCCACGGTGACAAACATGGTCCAGACGTATGCCGGATGGTCGGCATATCCCATGGCACTGCTCAATGGATGCAAGAAGATGAATACCAAGGCCACGAAGAGCAAGGAGGTGCAGCCCACCATGCTCAAGACTGTGGTATATACTTTGTGAGCATCTTCTCCCTCCTTGTTGACAAAGCGGAAGAAGGTGGTCTCCATACCGTAAGTCAGGATGACGAGAATCAAAGCCGTATAGGCATACATGTTGGTGATGACACCATAACCACCACTGGCTGCACTGATGGAAGCCGTGTAGAGTGGCACAAGCAGATAGTTGAGGAATCTGCCGATGATACTGCTCAAACCATAGATGGCGGTATCTTTTGCGAGTGATTTTAAACTTGCCATTATTTTTCTTAATGTTGAATGTTAAATGTTAAATTGGACTTGCGCCGTCATTCAAAGATTATCTGTGTAAATCTGTGAAATCTGTGGGAGACTCTTATCCGAAGAATAAATATGCTATAGCGATTGCTGCGATGACTCCTGCCAAATCGGCGAGCAAGCCGCAAGCCACGGCGTGACGGGTATTCCTGATGCTTACGCTTCCGAAATATACAGCCAATATATAGAAGGTGGTGTCGGTGGAACCCTGGAAGATGCAGCTCAATCTGCCCACAAACGAATCAGGACCATAGTTCTTCATCGCCTCCAGCATCATGCCTCGTGCACCACTTCCCGACAGCGGTTTCATGATGGCGGTAGGCAGGGCGCCTACGAAATCGGCATTCAAGCCGCATTGTTCAACCGACCACGAAATGCCTTGAATCACCATATCCATCGCTCCCGAAGCACGGAACACGCCGATGCCCACAAGGATAGCTACGAGATAAGGGATAATCTTCACCGCAGTAGTAAAACCTTCCTTCGCTCCCTCGATAAATGCATCATAAACATTCACCTTCTTCCAGAAACCAGCCAGGATGAAGCAGAGGATGATGCCCAGAAGAATCATATTGGAAGCCAAGGTGGTAACCGTGTTCATCGTATCCTTATCCATCTGTCCGAATCCCCAGATGATGATGCCTACGAAGGCGCACATTCCCAACAGAGTAGCGAGCAATACCGGCTGCAGGATGTTGATGCGCTGCCAGAGCGAAGTGATGATGATTCCGGCAAGCGTAGCCACGAGCGTAGCCATCAGGATAGGGATGAATACATCCGTAGGCTGGGCTGCACCATAGGAGGCACGGAAGGCAAGGATGGTGGTAGGGATGATGGTGAGTCCTGAGGTGTTCAGAACCAGGAACATAATCATCGGGTTCGTCGCCGTATCCTTCTTCGTGTTGAGTTCCTGCATCTGCTGCATCGCCTTCAATCCTGTAGGCGTCGCCGCATTATCGAGTCCCAGCATATTCGAAGCGATATTCATGAAGATGCTTCCCATCACCGGATGGTTCTTCGGAATATCAGGGAAGAGACGGGTGAAGACCGGGCTGAGTGCTCGGGCCAACACATTCACTACTCCCGCCTTCTCTCCAATCTTCATGATGCCAAGCCAGAGGGCGAGTACGCCCGTCAGTCCGAGAGAAATCTCGAAGGCATTCTTGGATGAGTCGAAGGTGGAATCCACAATCTTCTGGAAGATAGTCGTATCTCCCATTGCCAATCCGATGAGTGCGAAGATGAACGCAATCACGAAAAATGCTATCCAAATGTAATTTAAAACCATATTGTTTCATCTTGCGGTTTTATCAACCGCTTTTATTGTGATAATGTTCTTGTCTTTGAAAAATATAATACCTGATAATCGGGTGCAAAAGTACAATAAAAATTTCGCATAGCGCAGTTAAATGCAGAAAAATCATCCCTCTCTGAGGGATTTTTCTGCATTTCTATCTTTCTCTTCTCACAAATCGTTTGAGCAGGAAGGTGAGGAAGTAGGGGAAGGTGTAAAACTTGCCATTGAAACCGATGTTCTTATTGCAGAGTTTGATGCCGTATTTGATGTCGGGATATTTGCCGTCTTGTGCTGTTAGCTTGGCGAGCGACCTGGTGGCATTATCCGTGGCTTTTACTTCAACAGGGATGAGCGACTGGGCGTCACGAATGAAGAAATCCATTTCTAGGGTAGATTTCTCGTTGCGATAGAAGTAAAGATTATAGCCTTGCTTTACCAGCATATCGCCAACGATGTTTTCGTAGATGGCGCCCTTGTAGGTACCATAGTTCTTGTTCACTCTGATGTCTTCTTGCGATTCCTCATCTAGCGAAGCAACCAGCAAGCCCGTGTCCTTATAATAGAGTTTGTATGATTTCGGATCGTAGTTGCCTTTCAGAGGTAAGGATACTTGAGCGAGACAATAGCAGACGTTGATGATACCTCCATCACGAAGCCATTCGATGGTGCCTACGTATTCTCTGTTTCTAGCTCCATGGGCAATCTTGCTTATCTGGAATTTCTTGTTGTCTTGTCCCAGGAAGACAGAAATATGATCGTACACGTTCTTGATTTTTCCTTTGTCGAGCCCTTGTGCATATTTCGTAATGTCTTCCTCATAGTCAAGAAGGAGCTGGTGCTGCATCTTGAGCGTGCCGCTGAAGTTTCCGTTACTCACGAACATATTGACTACGGCAGGCATCCCTCCGATGGTCATGTATTCACGGAATAGCCTCTCCAACACATTCATTTCTATATTAGAAAGTGGTGTGATGGAGGCCATCTTTTCGTAAAGGCGTTCTATAAAGGCAAAATCATAGCCCTTTGCCCATAGGAATTCCTCGAAATCCATTGAGTGCATCGTGTAGTCTTCCTTATATCCTACGCTGTTCGATTCTATCTCGCGATAATTGATCCCCATGAGCGAACCGGAGCAGATAACATCGTACCTGCCATCTATCTTGAAGGCTTTCAGACTGGTGGCGCAGGCAGGACAATCCTGCATCTCATCGAAGAAAATGAGAGTGTTACCTGCTTCTATCTTGAGAGAAGGATTGATGAGGGTGAGGTTCTGGATGATGCTATCCACCTCGTAACCTTCTTCGAAGATTGCCTTGTATTTTTGTTGCAATACGAAGTTGATGGCAACCACATTTTGATAGTTGTCATGGGCGAATTGTAGGATGGAAGCGGTCTTTCCCACTTGTCGTGCTCCCTTCACGATGAGGGGCATTCTCTCCTTATCGCTTTTCCATTCCTTGAGATAATTATCAATCTTTCTGCGCAAAAGCTTCATAATCAATATATTTATAGTTCTTATCCGAGTGCAAAGATACAACTTTATCACAAAATTCCAAAGGAATTCGGACTGAAAATCACAAAATTCCTATTGTTTTAAGGCGTTTTATCACAAAATTCCATGCTTTTATCTCTTCGCTATCACATTATTCCCTATTCGTTATACTTTTTTAATCTCTCTTTTTATCCGATTTCAGAAAAAAGATGTACTTTTGCCGCTCAATTCATGAAAGACAGAAATTTGGTTATACAAAAACATTATTGAGGAAGCAAAGGACTTCTGTTATATTTTATAGTATGGGCAAGAATGAGAGAATAAATAGCGAGCAAGAGATGCCCGCTGAAGCGAATAAGGATCATTCCGCTGATGTGGATAGAGTAAAGGAAGTATATAAGGTGACAATAGCGGGAAGCATCATCAATGTGGTGCTGCTCGTATTGAAGTTTGCGGCAGGTATCCTCGGACATTCTGCAGCAATGATAGCGGATGCCATCCACTCGCTTACCGATTTCGCCACAGATGTGGTGGTACTGGTTTTCGTAAAACTGGGCAATAAGCCGAAGGATAAGGACCATGATTATGGGCATGGCAAATACGAGACGCTTGCCACAGCCATCATCGGTATTTCGCTCTTCGTGGTGGGTGTGATGATCTGCTATTCGGGCGTAACCAAGACTTATCGTGCCATCTGCGGCGAGACACTCCAGCAGCCGGGCGTTGTAGCCTTGATTGCAGCCATCGTAAGTATCGTGATGAAGGAGTGGGCTTATCAGTTTACGGTTAAAGCCGGAAGAAAATATCATTCCGAGGCTGTAGTGGCAAATGCTTGGCATCATCGCAGCGATGCTTTATCGAGTATCGGAACAATGTTCGGTATTGGTGGTGCCATCATCCTGGGAGAAAAATGGGCGGTGCTCGATCCGCTGGCTGCCATCATCGTGAGTGCCTTCATCATCAAGGCTGCCTGGGGACTGGTGATGCAGTCTGTGAAAGAACTGACGGATGCCAGTCTTCCGGAAACGGAGGAAGATGAAATCCTGAAGATTGCAAATGAAGAGCAGGGAGTAGGAGAGATTCATAACCTGCGTACCCGTCGCATCGGAAACAAGATTGCGGTAGAGATGCACATCCGCATGCCGGGCTCTCTTTCGCTTTATGAGGCGCATGAGCATGCTACTCATATAGAAACAAAACTGAAGCAGCACTTCGGTGCAGATACCCATGTGGGAATCCATCTCGAACCGATTAAGGTGAATGGAAAATATCAGAAACCGGAATAAACGGAAAAAGTCTTCAAGCCATTTTGGCTTGAAGACTTTTTTGTTTTATATTACCAGCCGAGATTTACGCTGGCTCCTGCCATAATCCACAAACCAGGCTGCTTAACAGCAGTGAGGTCGTAGTAGCGGTGGCAAGTGATATTATCTGCTTTCACGAAGATATTGTATTTCTTCTCATCCCACATCAGCTTGCAATCCACCTTGGTGTATGGATGATAGCCATTCATTCTCTGCTGCCATCTTACACTCCAGGAAGCTGAAAGCTTGTTCCAGATCTGATGATCCAGGCCGAATACTGCCTTGTGCTTCAGATACTCCAATGCATAGAGTGATTTCAGGATGTTGGTCTCGGTCTTATGATCCTGATAGATGTAAGCATAACCCAACTTGATGCGGGTGATGAAACTGTTTGGTACCAATTCTCTCATGTAGATAGTAGCATCTACGTTGTAGCCCATGTTGTTGAGCTTTCCGATGTTCATCACGTGATACTTGCTGTCATTCTGCTCGGTCACGGAAGTCTGAACCCAGTCAATCATGTTGGTGCCGTGTGCGTAGAATCCGCTTACGGTTGCGGCAAAACCAGTCTGGCGATACTGGGTTCCTACCTTGAAGGTTGAGTTCTTCTCCGGGTTCAGGGTGATGTCGCCCTGCTGCACCACATTACTTATATATAAGTCGGTGTAGGTAGGCATTCTCAGAGCCTTGTTCCAGGATGCGTAGAACTTCCAGTTGTCGTTAGGACGATAACTCATATCCACACCAGGATAGAAGCGGAAGTCGTTGTCCAAACCGGTGTTCTTGTTAGCCAAGACACCAGCCGACAAGGTGAAACCGCCGAAGATGAAGTTGTGCTCCAGCATGATGTTGGTGTTGGTGCGCTCACCCTTTCGGGTATATTGACGGTCGGAACCAGAGATGTCCTTATAGTCTTTCTCTGCGAGTTCCTCGCCCAATGCAGTAGAGTAGATGCACTCCTTGCTGATATCAAAACCCACTGCGGTCTTACCCAAAGCCCAAGCCACGTTGGCATTCAGCCCACCACCATAAACATCTAGGTCGTGATAGTTCTCGCCTGCCTTGGCTCCAGCCATACCGCGAATCAACTGATAGTGATCCTTGAATTTGTTATAATAGAATTGAGGCGCAATCTCCCAGGTCTTCTCCTGGTTGTGCAGACTCAGGTTGAGAGAAGCCATACCGTGGTCTGTCTTCTCATATTGGTTGTTGTATTTGGCACTGTAGAAAGTGTTGGCACCATAGCTCTGGGTAGCAATACCCAGCTGGGCGATGATGTCGAAACGCTGGTCGTAAGAGAGCGAGAGATTGCCGTAGCCCTGTCCCTTCTCGAAGTCGCTGTTCTCCGTGCCGCCATCCGAGCGCTTGTAGCCTCCGCTTACGGAATAAGCCTGAGTCCACTTGCCCGTTTCAAAAGCCGTCTGCACACGTCCCTGTGCTCCGAAACTTCCAAAGCTTCCGCCTTCTACATTTGCAGATACTCCATCATTCTTTGCCTTTTTGGTCACGATATTGATGGCACCATTAAAGGCTGAAGTTCCGAATACGCGCGATGCTGCCCCCTCGAGCACTTCGATGTGGTCGATGTCGGCAAGAGCTACAGGAAAATCAGAAGCATTGTGACCAGTCTGTGGATTGGAAATGTTGACACCATTCAAGAGAATGGTAATCTGGTCGAAGGTTCCACCATTGATGGAGATATCCGTCTGAACACCAAAGCCACCACGCTGACGGACATCCACGCCGGTAGCTAATTTCAATACATCGTTGATAGTCTGCGCAGCCGCACGATGAATATCGTCGCGGGTAATGACAGACACAATCTTAGGTGACTGCTCTACAGTCATCGGCGCACGAGATCCGGTAACGCTCACCGCATCTAGCTCGTAAGCCTTTCCGCCCTTGTAGAGGGTAGAATCAACCTTGGCTCCCTCTGTGCTAACGCCTGCAGCCTTAGCATGGCTCAGGGTAGCAACGCTGAGTGCACCAACAAGTACCTCTCTTCCCAAAACTGCGAAGAGTGAGTAATTCTTGTTAGAGAATCGGTTGAACTTCAAGCTGTTGCGCTTGTTGAAAATTGTTTTGTACATTAAATAAAATGTTTATAAATGAATAATAAATCGAAGCCGCAAGCCTGCTCGGTTTTCGGCATTCGGGGTGCAAAGGTACGGTCTTTCCTCGAAATGACAAAGCAAAATGTGATTTATTTTTATCCTGCATGTAAAGATTTTAATTTAAATCAAGAGTGGTTGGCTTGCTATACTTGGCGGAAAAGGGGTAAAAAAGGCGTTTTTCGCCAATTATAAGCGTATACTTGGCGGAATGTGGGTTAAAAAATGTATTTTCCGCCAATTATACCGATTGTTTAGTCTGTTTTTCGGGTGTTTTTCAGATTATTCTTGTATCTTTGCAGGTGATATGCGGTGTTAGGCGATGAATTGGCATGGCTTTTGTTGAATGCTGCATTATTTCATTAATTAAAATATACAGAGAAAGGAAAAGATAAAATGGAGAAAATCAACGTAAAAGAACTGAATGATAATGTCTTCGAGACTATTGGTAAGGAGTGGATGCTGGTTTGCGCCGGCAACAAGGATAAGTTCAATATGATGACTGCCTCTTGGGGTTGCCTGGGATGGCTCTGGAACAAGCCGGTGGCTGTGGTATTTATCCGTCCGGAACGCTACACCCACGGCATCATTGAGGAGAATGAATTCATGACCCTCTCTTTCCTCGGCAATAGCGAGGAGGCTCGAAAGATATATAACTTCTGCGGATCCAAGAGCGGACGTGATTTCGATAAGGTAAAGGAAACAGGATTGACTCCTGTAGAGACCGATAATGGTTGCATCGGCTTCGAGCAGTCACGACTCACACTGGAATGTCGCAAACTTTATAAGGACAGTATGACTGCCGAGAAGTTTCTCGATAAGGATCTTCTGCAGTGGTATGGTGCCAAGGGTGGATTCCACGATGTTTACGTAGTGGAGATTACCAATGCTTATACAAAGTAATAATTAAGATATGGCTCAAGAACAGACAGCAATTCGTGAACGCCAGAAAACCAGGCTCAAGGAGCCGGGGCGTTACGTGGTGGTGATGTTTAATGATGACTTTACACCGATGGACTTCGTGGTAGAAATCCTCGAATCCATCTTCTTCAAGTCGCAGGCTGAGGCTGAAGCAATCATGCTCAAGGTTCACCATGAGGAGAAAGCCGTGGTGGGAACCTACAGCTATGACATCGCCAAGAGCAAGGTGGAGAAAGCGATGGAGAAAGCCCGTACGCAGAAGTATCCGCTGAAGCTCACTTATATGCCAGAATAAAGAAAGGAAAATATAGAATGGATAGTATGGGATTAACCCGATATATGAGTGTCTTGATGGACGATGCCATGAAGCAGGCCCGGTTTTTCGACCACGAGTTCGTGATGCCCGAGCACATGCTTCTGTCATTGCTCCGCCAATATGCCTTCTGCCAGGCTTTGCAGGAGGAAGGTGTGGATAGCATCAAGATGCATGAGGACTTGGTGGGATGGCTCGCCAAGCAGGAACGTGTGCCTGAAAACATCAAGTTCCTGCCAGAACCATCATCACTCTTCAAGACTATGTTTGGAACGGCGTGCGCCCTGGCTGCAGCCGCAGATAGAAAACTCGTGAATGTGCCTCATTTCGTGCAGGCGATGTTTGGCTTGCAGAACTCAGAAGCCGCTTTCCTGTTGTGTAAGAACGTAGGAGACCGACAGGGCGAATTCCTGGCGAGTGTGGATAGCTATTATCCGCTGGAAAATGAACCAGGTGATGAAACCCTGATGATGGGTGATGGCTACGATGAGGATGACTATGATAACGATTATGATGAAGACGAGGAGGATGGCAGAAGCCGACAGCCTCAGGATTGGCATCAGTTGGTTACCTGCATCTCTGATCAGGTAGAGGAGCACAATCCGCTCATCGGCAGAGAGCAGGAACTGGATAGAACCATCCAGGTGCTCTGCCGTGCAGAGAAGAACAATCCGCTTCATATCGGTGAACCGGGCGTAGGTAAGACCGCCCTGGTTTATGGTCTCGCCAAGCTCATCAACGAGAATCAGGTACCCGAGCGCCTCAAGGGCGCACGCATTTACGGTATGGATATGGGACAGATGCTTGCCGGTGCCCAGTATCGTGGCGACTTTGAAAAGCGCATCAAGATGGTGATGGAAGGAGCCGTGAAGGAAGGCAACACCATCATCTACATTGATGAGATTCATAATATGATAGGTGCCGGTCGTGGCTCTGATGGCGGACCGGATGCTTCCAATATGCTGAAGCAATATCTGGAGGCTGGCGACATCCGATTCATTGGTTCCACCACCTATGAGGAATTCAACCGCTACATGGCTCAGAGCAAGGGCATCGTGCGCCGGTTCCAGCAGATAGATATCAAGGAACCTACCGAGGAGGAGGCTATCAGAATCCTGGAGGGCTTGCAGTATAAATACAATAAGTTCCACAACGTAACTTATCGCAAGGACGCCCTGGAGTATGCCGTTCGTGCCAGTGCCAAATATATCAGCAACCGCTGTCTGCCTGATAAGGCCATCGACCTGATGGATGAGGCGGGTGCTTATCTGGAGGTGCATCCTGTGGAATATCGCCAGCGTTCTTACGTTACCAAGGCGATTATCCAGCAGATTCTCACCAAGGTCTGCAAGATAGATGCGGCTGCCATCAAGGATGAGAACAATGATTCTCTGGCTACGCTCCGCCAGCGCATACTCGACAAGATCTATGGTCAGGACAAGGCTGTGGATAAGGTGGTTGAGGCTGTGATGATGGCGAAGGCTGGACTGGTGGATGATGACAAGCCGATGGCTTCGCTGCTCTTCGTGGGTCCTACGGGCGTAGGTAAAACCGAGGTGGTTCGTGTCCTGGCAAAGGAACTCGGCATCGAGTTGGTGCGTTTCGATATGAGTGAATACACCGAGAAGCATACCGTGGCTAAACTCATCGGTTCGCCTGCCGGATACGTGGGTTATGAAGATGGCGGTCTTCTGACCGATGCCATCCGCAAGACACCAAACTGCGTGCTCCTGCTCGATGAGATTGAGAAGGCGCATAGCGACATCTACAACATCCTGCTGCAGGTGATGGACTATGCCCGATTAACCGATAACAAGGGTCAGAAGGCAGACTTCCGCAACGTAATCCTCGTGATGACTTCCAATGCCGGAGCGCAGTATGCATCCCAGGCAAGTGTAGGTTTCGGCGGTAATGTAACCCGTGGCGAGGCGATGCTGGCACAGGTGAAGAAGACCTTCAAGCCAGAGTTCATCAACCGACTTTCCGACACTGTGGTGTTCAACGATATGGATAAGCACATGGCAGAACTGATTCTAGCCAAGAAGCTTCGTCAGCTCGATGCAAAGTTGGCAGCAAAGGGAGTTTCTATTACGCTTACCGATGCGGCAAGAGAGAAGATTTTGGAGTGGGGCTTCACCAAGGAATATGGTGCCCGCGAGATGGATCGTGTCATCGGCAACCGCCTGAAGCCTATCCTGATGAAGGCTCTGCTCTTCGGCAAGCTCAAGAAGGCAGGCAAGGGCTGCGTAGATTTCGATGGTAAGGAATTGGTGATTAATTGTTAGAAAGCGATGATATTACAGATAGATGAAAATGCGGAAGAGATTTATTTTCCCGATCCGCATTACGGCGATGAAGACGGATGTTTTGCGATAGGTGGCGACTTGAGCATCGACCGCCTGCTGCTGGCTTACAGCAACGGCATCTTTCCCTGGTATAGCTTTCGCGACCAGCCGGAGATACTCTGGTTCTGTCCGATGAAGCGCTTCGTCATCTTCCCGGATGAAATCCACATCAGCCATTCCATGAGAACCTTGCTGAGAAAGAACAGGTACAGCGTGGGAATCAACGAGGATTTCGATGCTGTGATTCGTGCCTGTAGCAAGACCAATGGCCGTTACGAGGAAGATGGTGCCTGGTTGGATGAAAACATCATCCAGGCATTCACCGCCCTTCATGAGCAGGGCTTTGCGGCAAGCGTGGAGGTATGGGATAATGAAACCGGTGAACTGGTGGGCGGACTTTATGGCGTCACCATCGGCAAGGTCTTCATTGGCGAGAGCATGTTCTCCAAGGTTCCGTCAGGCTCTAAGATAGCCCTCATCTTCCTGGCCCGTTATCTGCAGGAGCATGGAGGCAAGATGATAGATTGCCAGTTGGAAACCCCGCATCTCAAGTCGATGGGTGGCAGATATATTTCCTACGAGGAATATATGGAAATCATGAATGAAGAATAATTCCTGCTGAAAGCGAGTAGCGTCTCTATTGTAAAAAGACGACTTTCTTCTTTTGGTGAAAAAATAATAAAGGCTAGGTTCCCGAAACAGGAAAACCTAGCCTTTATTTTTTAGCATTTACTTTTTTCAAAATATCGGTGTGCCGATGCAGCCGTTAGGTGCCTGAATATGTAGCAGGGCACATACGGTAGCGGCAATATCCGTCATATAGTGAGGCTGGGCGCTCTCGCCGTGCTGAATGCCCCAACCCATAAACAGGCAAGGAATATGGATATCGTATGGATTCCATGCTCCGTGGGTAGTTCCCTTGCTGCTGTAATATTCGTAGTGACCTGGTTTCAGTACAATCTGAACACCTCCGCTGCGCTCACGGTTGTAACCGTTGATGGCACGGAACTTCAGCTCTTCAGGGATGCTCTCGATAGAGGTTTTCTCCATGTCGAAGGCATAGTGCACATCCTTGTCTTTCTTCAATCTATCTACCACTGCCTGCTTGATGGCTGCGTAATCCAAACCAAGTTCTTCGATGATATCTGTGTTGAAGAACACCTGGTAGTTCATGATGGTTTTCACGAGGTCCTTGTCGGTATTGAACTTAGCCTTCAGAATCTGATTCAGCTCTTCTACCAATCCCTTTTTGTTCCAGATGCCGGCAGGGATTCGCTGGTCCTGTAGGAAGGTGGCGTTGTTCACGCCTCCATGGTCGGCGGTGAGGACAGTGAGATAATTTCCCTTGCCCACGGTCTGGTCGAGATAAGCGAAGAAATCTGCCAAAGCCTTATCTAATCTAAGATAGCAATCCTCTGTTTCGATAGCGTTTACGCCCACCTGATGACCGATGTAATCGGTGCTTGAACAGCTGATGGTCAGCAGGTCAGTATCTGTGTTTCTACCCAGGTTCTCGCCCGCGATGGCAGCCTTGGCAATATCGAAGGTCAGGTTGCAGCCGAATGGAGTGTTGCGGAGAATCTTGTAACCATGCTTTTTATATAAGGTAGGCAGGTCGAGTGGCAATACTGCCTTTTCGCCTTCAACAATTCCATTCTCGTAGTTGTTGTCATCGCTGGTGCTCTCCTTGTAGGAATCGATAGGGTAGAGCGTCTCCCATTTCTTGGAAAGATACTTGTTTGGGAGTTTCTGCTTGTTGAACTTGTTCACCCACTCAGGCAACTTATCCATATAGAAAGTACTGGTGATGAACTTGCCCGACTTGTCATCAAACCAGAAAGCGCCATTGGCGTGATGACCCGCAGGGAGGATGGAAGCTCTGTCTTTCAAGGCTACACCAATCACCTTAGAGCGGTTGTTGGTAGCCAGACGAAGTTCATCGCCGATGGTGGTTACCCACAGATTGCGAGGCGACATCTTGCCAGCTTTGCTGTCTGAACCCACAGGGTTCACGGTATCATCAGCAGTACAGTACACAACCTTTCCATCCTTCACGAAGTTATTGCCAGCGATTCCGTGGATAGAAGGCACGGAACCGGTCCAGATAGAAGAGTGGCCGATGGCTGTAACCGAAGGGATATAAGGAATCTTGCAGTTCTCTACGCTGAATCCTTCTCCGAGCATTCTCTTGAATCCGCCTTCGCCGTAGCGGGCGTAGTAGCGATAGAGATAATCCCATCGCATCTGGTCGATAACGATGCCTACAACGAGCTTAGGGCGTTGAGGCTGAGCCTGTGCAATGCCGCAGAAGCAGCAGAGCACGAAGATGAGGTTGATAATCTTATTCATAGTCAAAATGTCTTTTTTATACATAACCATTCAGTATTGTATATTACAATTCGGTTGCAAAGATACAACTTATTTTGGTATTTAACGATAAAAAAGACGATTTTTACCCAAACTTCTCATGGCGTTCAATACAGCCAGTACCGTAACACCTACATCGGCAAAGACAGCCATCCACATGGTGCCGAGACCAATGGTGGCGAGAATCAGTACGGCAACCTTCACTCCGATGGCAAATATCACGTTCTCGTGAGCGATATGAATGGTTCTTCTGGCTATCTTCACGGCAAGGGCAATCTTTCTAGGGTCATCATCCATCAGTACTACATCGGCAGCTTCGATGGCTGCATCGCTTCCAAGTCCACCCATGGCAATGCCCACATCGGCACGTTTCAATACAGGGGCATCGTTGATACCGTCGCCTACGTAAGCGAGCGTCTTGCCTGCCGGTTTTGTCTTCAGCAGTTGTTCTACATGCGAAACCTTGTCGGTTGGCAGCAGTTCTGCGCGGCATTCGTCCAGTCCCAGTTTGTGGGCAACATCTTCTCCCACTTCTCTGCGGTCGCCCGTCAGCATTACCGTTTTCTCTACTCCCAGTTCTTTCAGCTCTCTGATGGCATGGGCGCTTCCTCCCTTAAGGGTGTCGTTGATCACAATATGTCCCGCGTACTTGCCATCAATGGCGACGTGGATGATGGTTCCCACCTGGTTGCAGTCGTGCCATTGGGCACCGATGCTTTCCATCATCTTCTTGTTGCCCACGCAAACCACCTTGCCGTTCACTTTGGCACGGATACCCTGTCCTGCAATCTCCTCTACATCGGTCACCTCGCAGCCATCCGTTGCTTCTTGAGGGAAGGCAGTACGCAGGGCTGCTCCGATAGGGTGGGTAGTGAAATGTTCAGCATGAGCTGCCAGATGAAGCAGGATTTTCTCCTTGTCAGAATATTCGCCAATATGTACATTATCTGCATCATGGGATGAATGGTCTGGGCAGGAAGCGTCTGCATGAACAGCTGCTACGGCAAACTCTCCGTGGGTCAAGGTACCCGTCTTGTCGAACACTACGGTTCCCACCTTGGCTAAAGCATCCATATAGTTGCTGCCCTTGATGAGAATACCATTCCGGGATGCTCCACCGATGCCGCCAAAGAAGGTGAGGGGCACGCTGATGACCAGAGCGCATGGGCAGGAAACCACCAGGAATATCAGGGCGCGGTTGAGCCATAATGGGAAGTTCTCGCCAAAGGTTCCTTCACCTACGATTCCTGTTGCTGCCAGGAATGGAGGAATAAAAGCCAGGGCAATGGCTGCGAAAACAACGATAGGAGTATAGACTCGGGCGAAACGGGTGATGAAAGCCTCGCTTTTCGACTTGTTCTTGTCTGCACTCTCTACCAGAGAAATAATCTTGGATACGGTACTTTCGCCAAAACTCTTGGTGGTGCGTACACGAACCACTCCCGACAGGTTGATGCATCCAGACATGATAGTATCGCCTTCGTTCAAATCCCGTGGCATACTTTCTCCCGTCAGGGCAACAGTATTCAAGGCTGAATTGCCCTCAATGACAACGCCATCCAGAGGCACTTTCTCTCCCGGACGGATTACAATCGTTTCTCCAATCTTTACATCTTCAGGAGAAACGATCTCTACCTTTCCGTTTCTTTCAACATTCGCTACATCCGGTCGGATATTCATCAGATGCGAAATACTGTCGCGGCTCTTTCCTTCCGCATATCCTTCGAAGAGTTCGCCCACCTGAAAGAAGAGCATCACGAAGACTGCCTCCGGAAATTCTGTGTCTGATCCAGGAAAGAATCCGATGCAAAGTGCTCCGATGGTTGCAATAGCCATCAGAAAGTTTTCGTTAAACATATCGCCCTTGGCAATGCCTTCTGCAGCTTCGCCCAGTGTCTCGTGTCCTATTAATAAATAAGGAATGAGATAGACGAGGAGTAACTGCCAGGTAGCCAGACTGTATTCCTTTTCGATTAAAACGGCTGTTATCAGGAGAATAACAGTTACACCGATAAGAATGAGTTTGGATTTCAAACCGCCTTCTTCATGATGATGATGGTGGTGGCAACCGCACCCCTGGTGCTCATGTTCTTCTGTGGAGCATGAGTAGTCATGATTGTGCTCATGATGATGTTCGTGAGAATCTTCACAATGGCATTCATGATGATGTTCGTGAGAAAGTTTCATTTCTTCCATAATTTTGCAATACTTTTAGTTCTATATACCCCGGAACATTCAGTTCCTTTTTCTATTTCGGTTGCAAAATTACGAAAAGGTTTCTGCAACTTGGTTGCAAAAGCTCCAGTTGCCCTCTTAATGTTTTTTTTGTTTACGCAAAAACAAATAGACCAAATTCAAGCAAACCAGCAACGAAAAAAGCAGTTAAGCAAAAATAGCTTAACTGCTTGATTTTCAAAGTGGACCAGCTAGGGCTTGAACCTAGGACCTCCAGATTATGAGTCTGTTGCTCTAACCAACTGAGCTACAAGTCCATTGAATTTTTATCAAATTCGAGTGCAAAGATACTAGATTTTAGGCAAATAACCAAATAAAATCTTAAAAATTTTCCTTGAATCAGAAAAATAGCGTATCTTTGCACCAAATTATGTGCGCACACGTGCGTATGTACTTATTAATCGTACAAAAGAAAAGTATTTCTATTCAGAAATGGACATAGACAAAAACAAAAGAATCGGTCTTACCGACGAACAAGTAAAACAGAGTAGGGAACAGCATGGCAAAAACGTGCTCACCCCTCCTCAACGTACCTCATTATGGAAACTGTATTTGGATAAGTATCGCGATCCGATTATCCAGATACTCCTTGTGGCGGCTTTCGTTTCCCTTATCCTCGCTTTCATCGAAAAGAATTTCATGGAGACCATCGGTATCTTCGTGGCTGTTTTCCTGGCTACCACCGTGGGCTTCTACTTTGAGCGCGATGCGGCTAAGAAGTTTAATCTGCTTACGGCGCTCAGCGAAGAGCAGCCGGTAAAGGTGCGCCGCAATGGTAAGGTGATGGAGATTCCGCGCCACGATGTGGTGGTGGGAGATGTGGTACTCGTGGAAGTGGGTGACGAGGTGCCTGCCGATGGCGAACTCATCGTCTGCAACGACCTGCAGATGAATGAATCTACCCTGACGGGCGAGCCCATTACCGAGAAAGCTCTGGAAGGCGGTGGTGATGGAGCCTATCCACGCAACGTCATCCTCCGTTCTACCATGGTGATGAATGGCAGGGGCGAGTTCGTGGTTACTGCCGTGGGCGATGCTACCGAGATTGGTAAGGTGGCGAAGAAATCTACCGAACAGACTTCGGTGGAGACACCGCTTCACATGCAGCTCGATAAGTTGGCAAAAATGATTTCCAAGGTAGGCTCCGTGGTATCTGTGGCAGCCTTCTTCATCTTCCTGATTCACGATATCCTCACCAACCCGGCATGGGGCGGCAAGGATTATTTTTATATGGCAGAAATCGTGCTGAAATACTTCATGATGGCTGTTACCCTGATTGTGATGGCGGTGCCTGAGGGATTGCCGATGGCGATTACCCTTTCTCTGGCGCTCAACATGCGAAGGATGCTGAAGTCGAACAATCTGGTGCGCAAGCTCCATGCCTGCGAAACCATGGGTGCCGTTACCGTGATCTGTACCGATAAAACCGGTACGCTTACCCAGAACAAGATGCAGGTGAGCGCCCTGGAACTCAAGCAGGGCGATGAGGCGCTGCTCGATACTGCCATCGCCCTCAACTCTACAGCCGAGTTGAATGACGGCAAACCTATCGGAAACCCTACCGAGTCGGCTCTCCTGCTCTGGCTCGATGCCCATGGTAAGGATTATGAAGAACTCCGCAAGCAGGTGAACGTGCTCAAGCAGTTGCCTTTCTCTACCGAGAGAAAGATGATGGCAACCTTGGCAGAAGTTGATGGCGAGACCTATCTCTTCGTGAAGGGTGCGCCTGAAATCGTGATGAAGAAATGCATCATCGAAGATAGAATGCTGAAACAGACTGCCGAAGAACTCGACGAGTGGCAGCATAAGGCAATGAGAACCCTGGCGTTCGCCTATAAGAAGATAGAAACTTCTATCATGAGAACCTCCAGAACCTCTACTGCCGAAGTGGTAGCACTTCTCGATGCCAATGACCTTCAGTTGCAGGCCATTGCAGCCATTGCCGATCCTATCCGTCCGGATGTTCCTGCTGCCGTGCAGGAGTGCCGCCATGCGGGTATCGAAGTAAAGGTGGTTACGGGTGATACGGCTGCCACCGCCTTGGAGATAGGCAAGCAGATAGGTGTCTTCGAAGATGAACCTGAGAATATCGGAGCAGATGGCTCTCTGACCTCGCTCGACCAGCAGATGATTACGGGTGAACAGTGGGAGGCTCTTTCTGATGAAGAGGCTTACGAACGGGCAAAGGATATCCGAGTGATGAGCCGTGCCCGTCCTACCGATAAGCAGCGACTGGTGGCGATGCTCCAGAAGCGAGGCGAAGTGGTTGCCGTAACAGGCGACGGTACCAACGATGCTCCGGCGCTTCACTATGCCCACGTGGGCTTGTCGCTGGGTTCGGGAACTTCCGTGGCAAAAGAGGCTTCGGATATGACCCTGCTCGATGATTCCTTCAAGTCTATCGCCAACGCCGTGATGTGGGGACGCTCGCTCTATCGCAATCTGCAGCGCTTCCTCTTCTTCCAGTTGGTAGTAAACGTGGCAGCCCTCTTGCTGGTGCTTGGCGGATCTGTCATCGGAACTGAAATGCCGTTGACGGTAACCCAGATTCTCTGGGTGAACCTTATCATGGATACCTTCGCAGCCTTGGCACTTGCCTCATTGCCTCCATCTCACGAGGTGATGAAGGAGAAACCACGCAAGGCATCCGATTTCATCATCAACAAGAGTATCGGTTTCGGTATCCTGTTCTGTGGCATCGTCTTCTTCCTTGTGATGTTTGCCCTGCTGGTTTACTGCGAGCGCAGAGGCAAGGGTGGAGTAGATGTGCATGAACTGACCATGTTCTTCACCACCTTCGTGATGATCCAGTTCTGGAACCTCTTCAATGCCAAGGCGCTGATGAGTCATCACACCGCCTTCCGCCATTTCCTGAAGGATAAGGGAATGATTCTGGTGCTTGTACTGGTATTGGTGGGTCAGTGGATCATCGTTACCTTCGGTGGCGAAATGTTCCGCACCACACCATTGTCGCTCCACGAGTGGCTGCTCATCATCGGCTCAACCTCCGTTGTACTTTGGGTGGGCGAGCTGTGGAGAGCTTTTAAGAGAATGATAGCAAAGAGAAGATAGAATGAATACAATACATTATAACGATACCGTGCAGTTGCCGCCATGTGTGGCAACCATCGGTTTCTTCGACGGGGTGCATCGTGGACATCAGTTCCTGATTCATCATCTCGTAGAGACAGCACGAAAGGATGGCTTGCAATCCACCGTCATCACCTTCGATGCGCATCCCCGCAAGGTTTTGCAGGCGGATTATCAGCCGGAGATGCTGAGCACGCTCGATTCCAAACTGCTGCTGCTTTCGAAGACGGAAGTGGATAACGCCGTGGTGCTGCATTTCGACAAGGCGATGGCTGCCATGTCGGCAAGAGAGTTTATGCAGCAGGTGCTCCACGACCATCTCAACGTAAGGAAACTCTTCATCGGTTATGACCATCGCTTCGGTCACAACCGCGAGGAGACTTTCGATGATTACGTGCGCTATGGCAAGGAGATGGGCATCGAGGTAATCCGGAACGAGGCCTTCCAGATAGATGGCATCAATATCTCTTCTTCCGTAATCCGCTCTTTCCTGAAAGAGGGAGAAGTGGAGATGGCAGCCCAGTGCCTCGGTTTCCCTTATACCATCATCGGAAAGGTGGTGAACGGATTCCATGAAGGCAGAAAGCTCGGTTTCCCTACAGCCAATCTCGACATCTCTCACTTCGGACAGCTGATTCCTGCTCCTGGCGTCTATGCCGTAAAGGTAAGACTGGAGAATTCGGTGGTATGGAAGCGGGGAATGATGAATGTGGGCAACCGTCCTACTTTCAATGGCAAGCAGATAACGCTGGAGACGCATATCTTCAATTTCGATGGCGACATCTACGACCAGCTCCTGCTCGTAGGCTTCGTGAAGCGAATAAGGGGCGAACGGAAGTTTGATGGTCCCGAGGAGTTGGCGGCGCAACTAAAGATGGATGAGCAGACCGTGCTGGATCTCTTCGAAAAGGAAGTGGAATGATAGCAGGAATGCTATTAACTATAAAACAGTTAATTATAAACTATAAAAGCAATGGCAAAGATTAATTTAAAGAGAGGTTTGACGGATGTGGTCCTCTACCTTATTATATTTATAGTAGTACAAATCATCATGATGTATGCCGGTGTTGGAATCTGGGCAGGCATCAAGGGTGAAGGTTATCAGGCAACGCTTCAGGCAGTAAGTACGGGCGGTAACGCCATTCTTACGGCGCTTGTTCAGGTGTTCAGCAGTGTCATCACCCTCATCATCTTCCTGAAGACGAAATGGACGCCGCTTACCCGCAGTTATCTGCTTTCCAAGCCTTGGGGCACACTTCTCTGGGTGGCATTGTTCTCCCTGGGAACCATCATCCCCCTGTCGTTCCTCTATGAACAGCTGGGCATCGAGATGGATGAGAATACCCAGCAGATATTCACCTCGCTGATGAAGGAGCCTTGGGGCTATGTAGCAATCGGCATCCTGGCGCCTCTTGCCGAAGAGGTCGTGTTCCGTGGAGCCATCCTCCGCACCCTGCTGGGCATCATGAGCAAGAAGAACCATTGGGTAGCCATCATGATTTCTGCAGCCATCTTCGGAATTGTTCATGCCAATCTGGCACAGTTTATCAATGCCCTTCTGATGGGCTTGCTCCTGGGATGGATGTATTATCGCACCGGCAGTCTTGTTCCGGGCATCCTGCTCCACTGGGTAAACAATACGATGGCGTATGTACTTGCCAATATCATGCCGCAGAGCGACGGTAAGCTCATCGACCTCTTCCATGGCGATGAGAAGACCGTATATTATGCCGTAGGCTTCTCTCTCTGCATCATGATTCCAAGTTTTATACAGATGATTATCAGATTAAAGAAAGCAAAGGCTTGATGTCTTTCAGATAGTAATAGCATCATACAATAAAGGCTGCTCCTTCATCACTGAAGGGGCAGCCGTTTTCTTTATATATCAACGTAGATTGTAAGTAGAATTATTTGCTGAATGTGATGTTATCCACATGGTCGTTCACGTAGATATTTGCCATATCTGCTGTCTTGTACCACTTTGGCTTTCCCGGCATATCATCCGAAATCACTTTACCATTAATCGTGAAGTTCTCGAAGCGGATGTTCTTCACCTTGCGGTTCTCGTCGTAACCGGCGATGATGCCCATGTTGGGAGCTTCTCCGGTGTAGGCGATATTGCGCAGGGTAATATCCTCGATGCCTCTTCCTGGCGCAGAGCAGTATTTCTTGTTGAAGCATACGCGCATGTTGAAGAGCATACCCTTGCGAATGTTTTCGATGCGGAAGTTCTGGAAGGTAACGCCCTTTACCAGGATGTTGTCGCCATTGTTGATGCCGATGCAACCCTGATAGTCTATCTGGTTTTCGGTGTGCTCCAGGATGTCGATGTTATCATAGAGCACATTGCTGATTTCCTCGTTCTCAGGCGTCTCGCTGTGCAGACCTATCATGATAGGGTGAGCTACGTCTGCCCACATCACGAAATCCTTGATGGTGATGTTCCTGCAACCGCCATGATAGTTCTTGCGGGTGCAGTAGATGGTAGAGCAGTCGTCGCTGGTACGGGCGAAGAGGTGCTCCTGGTAGATGTTGTTGCTGGCAAAGATGTTGAAACCATCGCCCCAGCCATACCAGCTCATCACCTTGGCATTCTTCACGGTCACGGAATCGCTACCGCCGATAGGCAACTGGGTGGTGAGAGGACCGTCGATATACACGTTCTTGCTGTATCTCACCATGATACCCTCGTGATGGCCCGGCATTACGATGCCGTGACCGAGAATCTTTACATCCCTAGAGCCATAGGTGGATAACCAACCCTTGATGACGGCTCCGTTATCGATGAAAACAGTCTTGCCTGATGCAATGTGGATGGAATCGCCCTTGAAATCGTGAACGCCCGGTCCGAAATACATCAGGTCTTTCTTCTTCTTTACCTTTGGCTTTTCCAGGATGTTGTCTGCGAAGATCTGGAGATTCTGGTAGATGTTGCCGTTGATTTCTACGGAGAGGTAGCGGGGGCGGTCGAGTGTGAACGTCAACGTGTTGCCCTCTTGCTTAGCCTCTATTCCGTAGGAATTCGGACGAATCTTATAACTTTTGATATCCTGAGCAATGCTCTTTACCTGAATTTCAACTTTACCTTCGAATTCAAACTTTGCCACCGAGGTGATTTCTGCGTTGTGTTTGGCATTCGCCACTCTATCTACCTTGAAGGCGTAGGTGTCGATATCTTGCCATTCACCGCCAGTGGTGCGGGCTTTTACCTCAAAGTCTTTCTTGAGTTCGATGCCGGCTGGAGCCTTGGCTATTACCAGACGGTTATTCGCCGCCGTATGCCCCTTGGCTGTCATCGATAGGGTGATGAGGCACAGCATTAGTGTTGTTATTATCTTTTTCATATAGAAAGAGTATTTCTTGGATAATATACTTGTTTTTATTATGAATAAAAATCTCCGTTCAAAAGTTTTGAATGTACGTTCATAAGTATTGAATGTGTATTCAGAACTTTTGAACATAGGTTCAATGCTTTTGAACGAAGAATTCCCTTAACCCTAGAGACTTTTCTCTCTAGGGCTTTTTTATTTTTCCATTCGTCGCGTTGTGAATTTACCAGCCAGGGTTCTGTGTCAACGCAGGGTTCAGACGAATCTGCTGCAATGGGATGGCGTCGAGATAGTCGCGCTGGGTCCAATGCAGGTTCTCTGCGAGTACTGCGATGGTGCGGCCATAGTCTGGATCATCCTTGCTTACGCCGGCACTCTCATCATACAAACCATATTGGGTAGGATACTTCTCAGGGTAGTAGCAAGGCTCGCCGAAGTACTGGTTGTCGTTACACTTGTTGTTGGTGTAAGCAGTATTCAATACGTGGCGACCCAGCTTCTGTCCGCGGAGGTTGATCTGTGCGATACCCCAACGCTTCAGGTCATTCATGCGGAAGCCTTCTCCGAAGAGTTCGCAAGCACGCTCACGGCGAATCTCATCGAGCATGGTCATCTTGTGGCAGACGGTCTTGTTGGTCTTGTAATCCCACCATCCTGCATCCCATACATCCTTGATGAGGGCATTGGTGAGGTGAGCTACACGGGCACGGTCGCGGAGCAGATTGATGGAGATGTCAAGGTCGGCATCAGAAATCAGACCATTGCCCAGCTCGCAGGTTGCCTCGGCATAGTTTAGATATACCTCGGCAAGGCGAAGGATAGGCCAATCAGGTGACTCCGTCTTGTCTGCACGGGTTCCTTCCGGATTGTACTTGCGGCAGCCGTATCCATAGAACGTGGTATTGCCACGGAGACTTGGATGGAACACACCACGAACGCTGGAGTAAGCAGGATCTGACGAGTCGTATTCATCATTGTTCTTTACAATCAATGGCTCTGGATAAGGTTTGCCGTCAGCCTCAGTATGAGGAGTGCTGTATTCCGGGCGGTTGCCCCAGCTTACACGGTCAGGACACCAGGTGCTGCCTACGAATCGGTAGTCGCGGTTGTGGTACTCGCCTGCAAAGGTTCCCCATCCCTCAAACTCTGGGTTGTTCTGGGCGTCCTTCATGTCGCCTGTGTAACTGATGCGGATAGGCAATCCGTTGCGGCAGAGGAATGACTCGCCAAACTGGGTGCTGATGCCCACGCCCTGCCAGGTCTGTACGGTATGACCGATGTTCTTGCCCACGCGCTTCAAGTCGTAGTCATATTTCTTGTAGATGATGAACTCCTTGTTGGTGCTCTTTCCCTTTCCCCAAGGGTTGGATACGTTGCCACCCTTGTCGTCTATATTAAAGAGGTAGTAGTAACTCAGCGAGTCGCACTCGTTCCAGAGGGCATAAGTGCCATTGTTCTTTGCCTCGTCCATCACCGCCTTCGACATGTTCTTTGATTCGGTCAGCATGTCGGTAACAGATGGATAACCCTGAGGCTTGGCTGTACCTGCACCCTTCTCGGTGCCGTCACCATCCAGGTCGTAGTTGATGGTTGGTACGTATTTCTCCCAAGTTGCCTCATAGAGAAGTACTCTTCCCAGGTAAGCCTGAGCAGCCTCCTTGCTGATGCGTCCCTTGTCGGCAGCAGCGATGGCAGTCTCCTTAGGGAGAAGTTCGATGGCTTTGCGGAGGTCGGCTACCAGGAAGTTGAATACCTCGTAGCGGCTCTTTCTAGGACCATAGAGTGCCTCGTCGTTTACATCGAGTACATGGTCGATGACAGGTACACCGCCAAAGTGCTGCAACAGTTCGAAGTAAGCCATGCCACGGAAGAAGTAGGCTGTACCTACCGAGGCATTGATGGCTTTCTTGTCGCCGGTGTATTCATCTGCCTTTTTCAGCAGGATGTTGTATTGGCGGATGTTCTTGTAGTTGTCGTTCCAGTTTCCGCTGCTCTCTGGAGCAGAACCGCCGCCATTGGAACCGAGACCTGTGATGTCGGTACCGCCGTCCCACTTATTGTAGTCCCAACCACCCATCAGGTCAACAAAGCGGTCGGCAGCCTGCTGGAACTGGGTTGCATTCTTGAATGCGATGGCTTCGGTAGCTGCTGATAGAGGTTCCTTTTCGAGGAAGTCGCTACAGGAGGTCATGCCTGCTACGAGTGCTGATGCCATCAACAATTTTGTTATATTTGATTTCATAATTGTTTCCTTTTAAAATAATTGTTTCTTTTCTTCACTTTAGAACGTCAAGTCGACACCGAATGTAATCTGGCGGCTGAATGGGAAGGTATTGTTGGATGCCTCACCATATTCTGGATCGTATCCATCCTTTACCTTGGTCCACTCCCAGAGGTCATCGCCAGAGAAGTAAACTCTCAGCTTGTTGATGCCAGCCTTTGAGGTCCATGCCTTTGGCAGGGTATAGCCTACAACGAGTGACTTCAGACGGATGTACTTGTTGTTCTGTACGCTCACGTCCTTGTTCTGATAGTTCCACCTATTGAAGGCCGCGTCGCGAGAGGCTATGGCATATTCGGCATTCGGGTTTTCCTCGCTCCACATCTTGCCCATGAAGGATACATTCTGTCTTGTATAGTTTACAACCCATGGTGCATACATATTACCTGTGCGCAGAATCTTCTGCTTGCCGATGCCCTGGAAGAACATGTTGAAGTCGATACCCTTCCACTCCAAGCCTCCCTTGATACCGAAGGAGAGACGTGGGCCTGCATCGCCTGCATAGTAAATATCATCACGGGTGATGACACCATCACCATCGAGGTCAACCACCTTGCGGGCTCCAGGACGGAGGGTATTGGTCTTCTGCTTACCGGGAGCTGGGAGGATGTTGCCTTCCTTTGGACCTGTGTGGTCAGCGTTCCAATAATATTTATCGTAGTATGCATCTACTTCTGCCTGATTCTGGAACAGTCCGTCGGTCTTATATACGTAGATGGAATTGCGAGGCTTGCCTATCAGTCTGTTGGAGTTCAAACCTGCGTTTGGCACATTCTCGTTGTTGGTGAGTTTCTTCACCTCAGAGCGGGCATCTGCAAGGTTGAAGCCAACATTGTACTTCACTTCGCCAATCTTGTCGCGCCAGTTGAGGGCAAACTCCCAACCGCGGGCACCGAACTTACCATCGTTTACCTTAGGGGCGCTGGCTCCGAGTACCTGAGGATACTCTACGCTGATAAACATACCCGTATTGTTCTTGATGAAGTAATCGAACGATCCACTCAAGCGGTTATTCAGCAGGGTGAAGTCGAGACCGAAGTTATGGCTCTCGATGGTCTCCCAACTACGCTGGTCGCTGGTCATACCGCCCAACCACATGGTGGTATGTGCGCTAGGATTGATACCGAGGATGGTGCTGCCGGTAGAGAGTGTTGCATAACGCTCGTAGTTGCCGATGCCTTCCACGCTACCCGTCTTACCATAGTTGTAGCGCAGCTTCAGGTCGTTGAGCCAGGTAAGGCTCTTCATCCACTTCTCGCCAGAGATGCGCCAGTAGCCTGATACTGAGTAGAAGTTTTTCCAGCGCTGGTTGGTTGCCAGCTTGGATGAACCATCTCGGCGGCCCAGAAACTCGACAGCATAGCGATTGTCGTAATCGTAGTTCAGACGGGTAATGTAAGATACCAATCCCCATGAATTCTTTCCACCGCCTGCGCCATTGTTGTCGCCACCCTGGAACATATCCAAGTCTTCCAGACCTGAACCCTCGAAGAGAGGTCCCTTGTTTCTGGATGCGGAGAGACCTTTGTAGGTTTCCTGTTCTGCGGTCATACCCAGCATGGCTGCCACGTTGTGTACGTTGGCAAAGGTGTTCTTATAGTTGAGCATGGCGCTGAGGTTCATGTTCTCCCAACGTTTGTTAACCTGATCCATGCTGCCAGGACTCTTCTTGTTACCTGTAGGAGTACCAACCCAGTCGTAATACTGCACCTTATAATAGGTATGCTGACTGTTCTCTTCTACCATCTTGTAGGCAGCGTTACCAGTCAGGGTCAGTCCCTTGAGCAGCTTGTGGAAGTCGTAAGTTCCCTGCACGTTGCCACGCAAGGTGGTAAGATAGTAGTGATAGGTACCACCATTGAGCAAACCGCCGATAGGATTTCTGCTTCCAGAGAAGGTATCGTATGGGTCGCCGTTCTCATTGTAGATAGGCCAGAACCACTGGTCCATCCATCCCTGTCCCAGGTCTTGTGAAGGAGTCTGACGATGACGCTTCTCGTAGGCGATATTGGTAGAAAACTTCAAGTCTTCTGTTGCCTTGTAGTCGGAGTTGAGTCGGGCACTCCACTTGCGTTGACCGTCGTAAGCTGGTTTCAGCTGTGATTGTGCGCTCTCATATCCCAGGGAGAGGTTGTAGCCGAATCGCTGGTCTGCACCCGAGATGTTGACATTGTGCTTCTGCGAATTAGCTTGTCCGTAGAGGGCATCCATCATATTCTGGTTGGTATCCCAGCGCTCTATCTTGTTACCATTGCGCAGAGTCAGTATCTTTCCTGCACGGAGCGCATTGAAGAGTTTTTCACCCTTATAGACGGTAGGGTTACCAGTCTCTGGGTCGATATCGGTCTCGTCGAGTGTTGGACCACCGAAGCTGTTGAATATCCACCAGTTGATGTTCTTGTGGATAGTCTCAGGATCTGTAGCGCCGGAATTAACCTTGGCATCGTTATACTGAGCCTCGTAGAACATATCCAGCCATTCGCTAGTGTTGGTCAATGGCGACTGGATACCATCGATGGTACGGCTGAAGGAACCATGATAGGAAATCTGTGCCTTGCCCTCCTTGCCACGCTTGGTGGTAACAAGGATAACGCCGCTGGCAGCACGTGAACCGTAGATGGCTGCAGAAGCATCCTTCAATACGGAGATGTTCTCAATATCGTTGCCGTTCATAGAGTTCAACTCGTCGATGGAACCCGTAACACCATCAATGATGATGAGTGGAGAGGAGTTGCCGTTGATGGAAATATCACCACGAATCTTGAAGGCTGCACCCTCGGCACCCGGACGGGTAGAGGTACGGGTAACGGTCAAACCGGGAATCTCACCCTGAAGGGCTACGGCTGTAGAAGAAACGGAGCGGTCCTTGAATACTTCCTCACCCTTGATCTGGGTGATGGCAGAGGTAAGGGAGGCCTTCTTCTGCTGACCGTAACCTACTACCACAACATCCTGTAAGGCATTGTTATCCTCAGAGAGTGTAATCTTGAGATTGCCACCCTTAGGATTCTTGAGGGTCTGAGTCTTGTAGCCAATATATGAAATCTCTACATTTCCATTGGCGTTAGTGAGTGTAAACTTGCCATCGATATCGGTGACGGTACCATTCTTGCTACCTTTCACTCTTACCGATGCGCCGATGACAGGCTCACCGTTTTGGTCAACTACAATACCCTGTATGGTATTGCCCTTTTGCTGCTGGATGCTCATGCAGAGCGTCTCCGCTGCAGAAACCTGAAGCGATGGGCTTGCTGCCAAGCACAACATCGGCAAAACTAAAAGCTGTTTCTTCATCTTTCTTGTAGGTTTTGATGTTTAAAATTTCGTTTTATTTTGCCTTTGGTACGTATGTGCTGCAGAATATACTTACGTAAAAAGCAAAAAAATGTGTCTTTTTCTAAAAAACTTTTGGTGTAGTTTGGGAAAACCATTATCTTTGCAGCGTTCTATTCAGCAAAAGGGTGTATATCCTTTTGCCATCTTAAAGATAAAAACAATAATAACGACAAGATGAAAGCATTGCGTCTATACATTATATTCATAGTATTTTTCGTTAGCCATCTCCTGACTAGCGCCCAATCTTCTTTTCGCCTCATCAATACGAGCCAAGGCTTGCCGGATGATGAGGTGAAGGCACTTTTCTGGACTTCTGACGGAAGGTTGGGCGTGCGAACATCCTCCAGTCTTTCCTTTTTCGATGGCTGCACCTTCCATTCGGTTCCTCCGATGGGCGATGAGGGGTATGCTGCTGATTATGTATCGGCGTTATCCACGGCGTATGTGGATGCCCGACAGCGGGTATGGATCAAGGAACTGGGAAAGATTCTCGTGTTTGATTTGACGAAGGATGCTTACGTGCGGGATGTCAAGGGGCTGCTGGCTTCGATGGGCATCAGGGAGAGAGTTCGTGATTTCTTCATCGATTCGGCGAAGAATCTTTGGTTTGTCACTGCATCGGGAAAGATGCTGATGGTGAAAGCGTCTGAATTGGGAGAAGCTGAAAATCAATGCCGACAGATAAAGATAAGAACCGGAGGATTGCGTGATGTCTGCAACTTCAATGGAAACCACTGGTTCCTTTATGCAGATGGCTGGGTGAAGGGAATGAATGCATCCATGACCAAGACGATTTCTTCCGAGCGGGTTTGGCTGGGAGAGGTGCCTGTACGCGACTTCATGCAGTTTGCACAGAACAAGCATCAGCTTTGGCTGATGTGGAACCACGGCGTGGCTTCCTATCAGCCTTCTTCGACTGCCACCCATCATTGGCTGCATCGGTATGAGAATGAAGCGGCAGCGTTGGTTGTGCTCAGTATTGCAGAAGATGGAACGGCGTATGCCAGCATCCGACAGGCAGGTCTTCTGACCATCGCTCCCAATGGCAAAACCTCTCTTCTTTCTGAAATTCATACCTTGGATGGCGAGACCTTGATAGATGATATCCAGGGCATCGCCTGTAGTAGAGGTAATCTGCTGCTCGGATTATGGAGCAAGGGACTCTGTCTCCATCATCCCAACATGCAGCAGTTTGCCTATTTCCCTTTTGTAGCCATGGGTCTGAAGATGAACGGCTATCGCATCAACGATTTGCCGAATGGCTTGCCGTTGCTATCTTCTGATAAAGGCTTGTTTGCCTTGAATGCTCTGAGTCTTCAGGCTTCTCCTATCTCTTTGGGTGGCTCCGATTATATCCGGAGCATGATGGATAGCAAGGGCAGACTTTGGGCGGGAACTTTCCGCCAGGGCTTGTTCTTGCGAGAAAAGGGTATTATCCACCATATCATGCAGGGCGGTATTCCAACCAAGGATATCAACTATGATATTGTGCGTGGATTCCTGGAAGATCATGCGCATCGCATCTGGGTAAATTACCATGGCGGTATCGGATGCTTTGATGAGCAGAACAGGCGAATCGTGCCTTTAGGAAATAAGGCATTGGAGAAATATAAGGTGGTTAACGATTTCAAGGAAGATAAGCTGCATCGCATCTGGGTGGTTGCCACCCAGGGCTTGTTCGTATATTCGCCAGCCACCCGGCGTACTCTCTTCCCCAAGGACCTGGTGAAGGATGAGGCTACGCAGGTGAAGCTTAACGGACCTTGCAAGGCATTGCTCATCGACCGTCAGGGCTGGATATGGGTAGGTACGCTCAACGGGCTTTTCGTCATCAATCCCAAGGATAAGTCCTCTCGCTTCTTCGGAAAGGCGGAGGGAATGCCTAACGAGATGATCAATGGTCTGATAGAAGACGGCTATGGCGATGTTTGGGCTACAACACCTAACGGGCTTTGCCGGTTCCAGCGCCTACAGGATGGAGAACAGAAGCTGATGGTATTCGATAGCCAGAACAAATTGGGAAAGAGCAACTTCGGCTGGATGTCGGTGGGACATCTGGCTGGGGGCAACCTGTTCTTCGGTACGCAGGATGGATATTACATCGTGAATCCTGCTGATGTGAAGGAAATGAAATACACAGGTCACCCTATCTTCACTTCTCTCTGGGTGAACAACCAGGAGGTATCGCCGGGCAAGGAGGTAGATGGCAGAACCATCCTGACTTCAGCCTTATCGGCAACAGAAAAACTGGTATTGAAACATCACGAGAACTTCATCACCATCCTCTTCTCGGGCTTGAACTTCGATATGCCTTCGCATACCTATTATCAATATAGGCTCAAGGGTATGAGCGACAGATGGATAGAGATTAATCCGCAGGATGGAGTGGGTAGAGCCAACTTCACCGATCTGGCTCCGGGTAGCTATGAGCTGGAGGTGTATTCTGCAGGTCTCGACAAGGTTTGGTGCAAGCAACCTGCTACGCTCAAGATAGAAGTGCTGCCACCTCTGTGGGCCACCTGGTGGGCGAAGCTCATCTATCTTCTGTTCTTTATCGCCATCCTGACATGGGGATACCGCTGGAAAATGGAGCAGAACCGCAAGCGTATGGAGAACGAGAAGTACAAGGAACTGGAGGAGATGAAGTATCGCTTCTTCACCAACATCAGTCATGAGTTCCGCACCTTGCTCACGCTCATCATCACGCCTATAGGAAGCATCCTGAAGCGCACCACGGATGGCGAAACCCGCCATCAGCTGAACGATGTAAGCAGGAATGCGGGCGACCTGCTGCAGTTGGTAAACCAGCTTCTCGACTTCCGCAAGATGGAGATGAACGGAGAACGCCTCAATCTGACGAGTGGAAATCTGAATGAGTTTATCCAATATACCACGATGAAGTTTATGCCTCTGGCAGAACAGAAGAACATCCGCCTGGCTTTCGAAGACAAGACAGAGGGGCTGTTTATGTATTTCGACAAGGACAAGGTGGGCAAGATATTGACCAATCTTCTCTCCAATGCCTTCAAGTTTACGAAGGCAGGGGGCAGTGTGTGTGTTAGTTTGGAGAAATGCATCCTGGATAGCAGAAGATGCGCCCATATCATAGTGGAAGATACGGGCTGCGGCATTCCGAAGGAAGACCAGGCGCATGTCTTCGAACGTTTCTATCGCACGGAGCAGGATTCCAGCTCGCAACAGATAGGTTCGGGTATCGGACTGAATATGGTATATGAATACATCCAGTTGCACGAAGGCAAGGTTTCGCTGGAAAGCGAAGAGGGTAAGGGGTCCCGGTTTATCGTGGATATTCCTGCCGATCTGAAGCGTGAAGTGCAGCAGGAGGCTTCTGAGGAGAACCGCATCGCATCGCCAGTGATGGCTGATGTGGTGGATGGTGCCGTGGGGGTACAGACTTTCCGGAAGATAGAGAAGACTGTGCTGGTGGTGGAGGATAATGAAGACTTCTCTCACTTCCTCTCCCAGGAATTGGGCCGTATATATAATAAGGTGTTGACGGCGAAAGATGGAATAGAAGGCGCGATGATGGCTGAAGCTGAAAATCCGGACATCATCGTGAGTGATGTGATGATGCCAAGGATGAACGGCACGGATATGTGCCGCCGCATCAAGGAGAACATCGAAACCTCGCATATCCCAATCATCCTGCTCACGGCATGGAGTACAGACGAGGGCAGAGCTGCCGGCTACAAGGCGGGAGCCGATGCCTATATCGCCAAGCCATTCGATATGGAGGTGCTTCTGGCGCGTATCAGCAATCTGCTGGAAAAGCAGGAGAAACGCCAGCGAGATTTCTCGCACAGTATCTCACTCGACCCGAAGACGGTGACCGATTCTTCGCCAGACGAGGATTTCCTGAAGGAGGTAATCGCCTGCATCGAGAAGAACATCGACAACTCGGAATACACCATCGACTCGCTTTCTACTGATGTGGTAATGTCGAGAATGAGTCTCTATCGAAAGATGAAATCACTGACGGGTCAGACACCTGCCGACTTCATCCGAACGGTGAGACTGAAGACGGCGGCGAAGCTCCTGAAAGAGGAGAAATGCACGGTATCTGAGGCTTGTTATCGCACCGGTTTCGCCTCTCCGCAGAACTTTGCCAAGCATTTCAAGGAGATGTTCGGCGTGTTGCCATCGCAGTATTCTTAAGAAGTTATGTGATGTAAATAGTTGATAATCAGTAGCGAAATAAGATTGGTACGTTTCACATATATCATTGGTACGTTTGATACATCTGTTTAAGAAGGTTTGTGCTACCTTTGCAGCAGAAATCAAAACAACTATCAAACGATTATGGAACAGACAACAAATAACCAGGCGCAAATCATTGCCGCTTTCTACACCGTTCATCAGAACGAACTCGTCAATTTCGCTACTTCCCGCTTGGGTAACCGCGAGGAGGCTGAGGATTTGGTACAGGATGCTTTCATCAAGATGATAACCTTTGAGGGTATCATTAACGAGGCAACTATCAAGTCGTTTGCCTATACCATCACAGCCAACAAGGTGAAGGATGTTCTCCGCCGCCGCATCTTTCGTCATCAGATGGAGGAAAGCAAGATGTATGAGATGGAACTTCAGCATAGTCATGCAGAGCGCCTTGCCGAGTATCACGATACTCTCCGTATCGTGAACCAGAATGTGGACAAGCTTTCGCCAACCTGTGCCAAGGTTTATCGCATGAGTCTGTTCGACGACATGACGGCTGGCGACATTGCAGAAGAACTCCAGGTGTCTAAGCGCACCGTGGAGTCTCAGCTCTTCACCTCTCGCAAGCAGATGAGGGCGATGATGCAGGAGGCTATGTAGTATATATAATATAAGGTGAAAATATGAACTTAGACAGACTTTTCTTACGACTCCGTTACCTATGGGCGTTCTACAAGAGCACGCTGTGGGTTACCATACCGTTTGGTTTGGTGACAGGTTGTATCGTCTTTAGGGAAAAGGGAATAGAGGAAGCCGTCAAGGTCTTCTTGTATTTCTATACGATATGGGGCTTGCTGCTGGATGCTATAGGCAAGTTGGTGTTCAAGAAGTCGGTGTTCTTCTTCTATTATAATGCTTCGTGGACCATCCTTAAGCTTTATGCAGCGTCGTTTGGCATTTCCGCCACGCTTAGTTTGAGTATTCACTTTTTATTGAAATGGCTATGGTTTTGGTATTAGAGGCTGATAGTATTTATTATGAGATAGACGGCCATGAGATATTGAAAGGTGCTTACATCAATTGTAAGCAAGGTGAGGTCGTGGGCTTGCTGGGGCGCAATGGCTGTGGCAAGTCAACGATGCTGGAAATCATCTTTGGCACCCGTCGTGGTGCCCATTCCTTTGTGCGGATAGGTGGTAAGGTTTATACGGATAAGGCTTTTCGTAGTGGAATGCTGAGGATGCAACCGCAGTTTGAGTATATTCCGAGAAGATTGAGAGTCTCTACCATCTTGCGAATGGAAGGTTATCATAAGGATGATATACAGGATGTCTTGATACAAGACATCTACGACTGCAAGGTAGGAGAGCTATCGGGTGGACTCTTGAAGTATTTCCAAATTTTTATATTCCTTCAGTCGCCAGTTCCTTTCGTGATATTGGATGAGCCTTTTGCGGGTTTGTCGCCTGTGGCTGTGGAGCATGTAATCGACTTGCTGAAAGAGGCCAAGAATACGAAGGGAATTATCGTTTCCGACCATAATTTTGCAGCCATCGACCGAATATCTGATAGGTTGATGTATATGGAGAATGGGCAAACGAGGGAGGTTGCCAGCTTGGAAGAGCTGAATGGATTGTATTATCGCATGTAAGTGATAGAGTTTCAATATTAAATACAGAGAAAGTCCACGGCTTTTCTATAAAGTTATTTTCTATAATGTATGAATACCGAAACATAGTAAAGGAAAAATCCAGTTTATAGCTTTATCGCTATAAGCTGGATTTTGTGTTTACTTCAAAAGAAGATTCTTTATCTCATATATAAAATAGCCAAGCATAGGAGAGCCAAAGCTCCTGCTATTAGCGCAAACAATAATCCATAGAAGAGTTTGGGTACTTTCTGTGGAACTCGTAACTTGGATATTAGCCTTTTATTTGATATTATCAAAAAGCAAAGTACTAATATGAATATCCATAAAAACAAATACTTTTCCATAAATACTTTAATTTATTACTTTATTTCTCGGCGATGTTTTACGTTGCCTTACTCGTTACCATTCTCATTTGTACGAAGAGAGGGATAATATTTATTTATATATGAACTACATAGCGAATATACTTATCGAGTACAACTTTTCAGTTGCAAAGATAGGGGTAATCTTTGGGAATAACAAGGCTTTTATGAAAAACTTCCTTAAAGGATGTGCTTTATTCCGATAAAAAGCATTATCTTTGGGGGGCTAAACGAATAAAGACATTGAATATGAAGATAATAGAAAGCAAGATAGTGGGAAAGAAGAGCCAGGAGAGTTGTGAGGATGGAATGGTCATTACCGATGATTTCATCGCAGTGATTGATGGCAGTACGAGCAAGACGCCGAAGCATCTCAATCCCGATATGAAGAACGGAAGATATGCCATGATGCTTATCTCGGAGTATATTCGTGAGGAGTTGAAAGCGGATGCCTCGGTGGATGATTTCTGCCAGGGCGTTTCGGCGTATATATATAATAAGGTGTATGAAAAGCTAGGGGTGGAAGAGCGGTTGATGGAGCATCCGGAAGAGCGGCTTACCGCCTCGGCTATCCTTTATAGCCGGACAAGGAATGAAGTCTGGATGGTGGGCGATTGCCAGGCCATCATCGATGGAAAGCTTTATGAGAACGGCAAGCCTTATGAGCAGGAGATTGCCAGAAAGAGGGTAGAGCTGATAGAGCAGGGCCTTTCGCCTGCTGAGGCTAGAAAGCAGATAGAGCCATTATTGATCGAGGCGATGCTTTCCGGACAGAACCAGACCTATACGGTTATCGATGGATTTCCTATCTATCGGGAGGGAGTGAAGGTTGTAGCGTTAAAAATGAAGCCTGTTTCAAGTAGCATTGAAACATACTTTCAAGAGCAAACGAAGCCTGTTTCATCGCCTAATGAAGTAGTATTGGCTAGCGATGGCTATCCTTTCCTGAAGCCTACTCTGTCAGCGAGCGAGGCATCATTGGCAGAGCAAATCGCCAACGACCCTCAGAACATCCATTCCTTTATCGCCACCAAGGGTATCGTAGAGGGCAATAAGAGCTTCGATGATAGAACCTATATCCGGTTTTCGGTTGAAAAATAAAACACGGACAAATTGAATTTGTCCGGCTTGTTTGTCCTGGTGCTTGTAACAGTGTAATAACCAGTATGTTATGAGCTGCTGGATAATTTGTCCGGACAAATTCAATTTGTCCGTGTTATTTTTTTTATGACTTCTGACCCGAGAAACGGTGAGTTTTAGGGGAGAAAACTATGAGTTAGATTTGTTAACATAAAGCTCTAAAGCAGCCAAAGGAGAATAAG